>CANGMO010000426.1 GCA_947454295.1 Verrucomicrobiota bacterium
AAACTCTGCGCCCGGGTCTGGGCCATCTCGGGACGATGCACCAACGCCGACGCTACCAGGCTGTCGAGGGGACGATTCGTCGGCACGAGGGTCAGCGGAACAAACTCGGAAAGATCGGGACGCAGCTCGCGGGTCATCGGCAGGCGCACGAGTTCCGCCAGCCGCACCGAGGCGAGTCGCAGCTCCTCCCGGGCCCGCAGTCGCAGGGATTGATTGCGCTGCGCCTGCACCTCCGCCCGTGCCGCATCGCCGGCAAAGGCCAGACCCGATTCGACCGCCTGCCGCACCTGTCGGTGAAATTCCTCGGCAATGCGCACCGCCTCCTCCGCAGCTTCGAGGGACGCGGAGGCGCGCGACAATTCCTCGTACGCCGATGCGGCCAGCATCGCCGTGTTGCGTCGCTGTCCCAGTTCGCCCGCCTCGCTGCCCTTCGCCGCCTGTTGCGAGGCGAGAACCCGGTACAGCGTGTCGCCCAAATCGATCTGAGCCTGCAGCGTGAGCGCCGCCACGCCGGATTGCTTGGAGGCATCAAACACATTGCCCACGACATCTTGAAGATTGCCGTCATGGCGCCGGTACGCGACGCCCGGGGAAACCCACGGGAAGAGTTGCTCGCGGTCCCGGCCCAGGAGCGCGCGGGCTTCCCGAACCCGTTCCGCAGCGAGTTCCACCGAGCGGTTTTGGGACCCAGCCAGCTTCAACACCACGTGCCGCGTGATCACCTGGTCATCGCCGAGCGACGACGCGGCCGACAGAGACGCGCCCAGCCCAAGTCCCATCACCCGACGCCACCAGATCCGAAATCCATTCATCGCAACGGGCCCTCCTTCACCCGAACAGCGACACCGTCCGCCGGGGCATTCTTCCCGACCGCCACCAGCGCCGCGCCCTCGGCCAGCCCTGAGAGCACCTCGCTCCGCGGGCCGTCCTGAAAGCCCAGCTTGATCGCGGTTTTTCGGCTAACGCCGTTGTCCACGCGATAGACGAAGGCATTGGCTTTCTCCATGACGACGGCGTCGGTGGGAATCACCCAGGTTTGAACATGTTGCTCCAGCCCGACCCGCACCGTGGCGTACATGCCGGGACGGAGCTGGTCCGCGGAATTCGCCAAATCCGCCTCCACCCACAGCGTGCGGGTCGTCTCATCCATTGCCCCGGCGTGACGGCTCACGGTGGCGGAAATAACCTTGGTCAGCCCTTCCACCACCACGCGAATCGGCTGCCCTGCCTTCACGTACACCGCCTCGGCCTCGGGCACGGGGACCACGGCACGCAGCGTGCGCGTATCGGCGAGGGTCACCACCGAGGACGCTCCCCCGGCCGCACCCGCGGCCACGAACGCGCCCGGGTCCACGAAGCGTCCGGTGATCCGTCCGGCAAACGGCGCGAGCACGTTGGCGTAGCGCAATAGTGTCTCGGTCTTCTCCAGTTCCGCACGCGTCACCTCCAGGCGCCCGCGCGCTGAATCCAGCGATTGCGGGGTCACCAGGTCGGGCGACTTCTGACGCGCCGCTTCGATCCGCCGCGCCTCGGCCTCGGCGACCGCGACCTCGGCGCGCAGCCGGGCCCGATCGACGGTGAGCTCCGGCACCTCGATCTCGGCCACCGTTTGGCCTGGGGTCACCTGGTCCCCGCGATCCACGGCGATCGACTTCACAAATCCCGCCACGCGCGCCTGCAGCGTCACCTGCTGATTCGCGCGCAGGGTGCCCGGCAGGGCGACAAAGCGGATCACGTCACCCCGCACCGGATGCACCACCGGCACTTCCACGGGTTCGGCCGCAACAACCCACCCCGCAGCCAGCAGGCCCACCACCGCAGTTTTAAGCAGATTCATGCTGAAAGACCTTTCAACCCCAAATGGACACGAATGAACACGGATTCGAATGAAGCCCGGGGCAGCTGGGACAATGGAACCCGGCCAGGCGACGAGAGCGACCTGCTGCGAACCTTTCCCCCTCCGCCTTCCTTCTGGGTTTATCCATGTTCATCCGTGTCTAACTCCCCTTCCCACTCACGCGAACGAAATGAGCGCTGTCCGGGTCCTCGGGATCGAGCGACGCCGAGCGCACGTTGCGTGGAGCGAGCACGGCAAACGTGGCCGGGAGGACGAACAGCGTGGAAATCGTGGCCATGAGCAGACCACCCACCACGGCCCGTCCGAGCGGCGCCGACTGGGGTCCGCCCTCACCCAGCCCCAACGCGAGCGGGATCATGCCGGCAATCATCGCCGCACTGGTCATGAGGATCGGCCTCAGTCGCGACGTCGCACCCGACACCGCCGCCTCCAGCGAAGACGCCCCGCGCTGGCGGTCCTTTTCGGCGAAGGTGACCAGCAGGATCGCATTCGCCACCGCCACGCCGACTGCCATGATGGCCCCGATCGCCGACTGCAGGTTCAACGTCGTACCGGTGACCGCCAGCAGCAGCACCACGCCTGCGAGTACTGCCGGGACGGTGGACATCACGACGAGGGCCAGACGCGGACTTTGAAAATTGGCGAGGAGCAGAAGGAACACCACCACCACGGCAACGACCAGCCCGGACTGGAATCCACTCACGAGCTGCCTCAGGGGGACTGCCTGGCCCCGGACATCCACCCGCGACCTGGCCGGCCAGCGCTTCGCATCCGCAATCTCCGGAAGCGCCTCCAGCTCGCGCAGCACGCGTCCCAGATCGGCACCGCGCAGGTTGGCGGTGATGCTCACCACGCGGGCCATGTTGTAGCGTTCGTACTGTCCCACCGTCGTTCCCGGCATCACCGACGCCACGTTTCGCAGCAGCACGCTGCGATTCGGCCCCGAGGTCACCGGAAGGTTGCGAACGTCCTCGATCGACCGGGTTTCGGTCTGCGGCACCTGCACCTGGACGCTGTAGCTCACGCCGGTCGCGGGATCGGCCCAGAAGCTGGGCACGGTGAAGCGACTCGAGGTCGTGGCCGTCACCAGGGACCGCGCGACGTCGCCCACCTTCACGCCCATCAACCCCGCCCGCTCGCGATTCACCGTGACGTCAACGCTCGGGTAGTCGAGCGATTGCGCGATCTGCACATCGCAGAGGTCCGGCATGGCGGACAGCACCGTAAGCAGCCGCTCGGCATACTCCCGACTGGCCGCCAGATTCGGTCCACTGACCGCCACTTCAATTGGCGTCGGCGACCCGAAGCTCATCACCCGACTGACGATGTCGGAAGGTTCAAACGACACCCGAACCTCGGGCAGGTCGCGCGCGAACGCGGCCCGCAGCCGCTCCTTTAGCGCTGGAATGGCCACCCCGCTTCCCGGCCGCAGTTGCACGGAAAATTGCGCCTCCTCGGGGCCGCTGTTCCAAAGATGGATGAGGTTGACCGGATAATTGGCGGCATGCACGCCCACCAGCCCGAGAGTGA
>CANGMO010000427.1 GCA_947454295.1 Verrucomicrobiota bacterium
GCTGGGGAACCGCCGCCGGCGGATAGTGCCCCTGATGCTCATCGACATACATCTGGATGCCCATTCCGATCTGCCGGAGGTTGTTGACGCAGAGAATGACCTTGGCCCGCTGCTTCGCCGCACCGAGCGAGGGCAGCAGCATGCTGGCGAGGATGCCGATGATCGCAATGACCACCAGCAGCTCGATGAGGGTGAAGGCGCGAAGTCGGATTTGGGCGCGACGCTGCGTGGCAACCAACGGGAAATGTGACTCCTTCACGCGGGAACCCTATGGAATAGAATTACGGATGTAAACCGGTTTCTCGCATCGACGGCGAGGCGAGGCGGGGCGCGTCGGTCCGCCTGGTGCAACCGGAGGTTCGCCCTATCGCCGCGGTGCGATTGAACTGATTTGCAGGCTCCCGAAACGATCCTGACGCCGCGCACGGCAATCCGGCTGCGGCCGTCGCATCCGCGGGAAGGGCGCAGGCTAGGAACGTGGCTTCACCGGGCTTGAGAATGGTGGTGAACGCATTGGGCACCGCCCCGGCTCCGTTGGTTTGAGATGAACGATGGTCTTGGAAGGAAACGGACCCTGGGTTGGCTGGTTTCCGAAGTTTTTTCAGAAATTTGTAATAGCCGCCCAGAAGTCAGCGAATCAGCCGGTAATGGGACTGCCTTTTCCTGACTGGAAGACCGAAGCCTCGGCGCCTCGGCAAGCTGCCCAGGGGATCAAGTTTGCCTACGGCCGCGGAACCGCACCATTGAAGACGCAAGCAGGGACGGTTGAGGTCATCCGCAGCCGTGGATCGGTGCAAACCAGTGAAACGGCCCCCTCGCCTGCAGCGGGGGGGGAGGGAACTCCCTCCGTGCAGCGTCGGAATCCCAAACTGTCGTCCGTATCTGCAATCGTTTCCTCGAAGCGAATGCTCCGTTGACCCAAGGAAAGGAATCGACCCCATGCCTCACTCTGGAACACACATTACGATTGCGCAGGTGCTTGCGCTGACTGCGGTGGATGACTGGAACCGAAACAGCCAAAACTCCAATCCGGATCCGAAGGTCCTGACCGCTCCTTCCGCTGACGCCGGCCCTGACCACTGGCCGCTCGGCCATCCCAATGCCGACGACACGACACCCGAGGGGAATCGATTGCGATATGCCTGCCTGGGCGCAATCGGGCCGGATGTTCTGTACCTGATGATGGATTTTGGTGCGGACATTGAAGACCTCACCGATTTTCTCGTGAAGTTCGGCGGCACGTTCGAAGCCATCGGAAGCAACATGGAGAAGTTGAATCGGTACATGAGCCAGACCGAGTCGACCTTGACGCATGGCGATACCTTCTACCTCACCCAGAGCACCCTGGCGCTCTCCGCGATCGTCGAGAAGTTCTTCCTCAGCATGGTCGCAGAGTATGGCTTCAACTTCTGGGCCAATTTCGTTCCCAAGCGGGAATCGGACCGGCCTCGGGAAGAGTGGTACTGGGCGGATATGCTTCACTACATAAAGTCCGGCGACTTTGTGCAAACCCTCTGGAATTCCGCGAGCGCCCAGACCGACCCGTTGCTGCGCGCCAAATTTCGATCGTACGCTCTCGGGTACATGACCCACTACGTTACCGACACGGTGGGGCACCCCTATGTCAATCAGGTGGTTCAATCCCCCTTTCGCGACTATTGGCAGCGACACTACCTGGTCGAGAACTTCATCGATTCCTACGTCTGGGACCAATGGCACACCAGCCAGCAGCAGCCGGCCCCGCAGGGATCCGGCACGCCGGCGCCAACGCAGGATGAGCAGGCTCCCGATATTACCAACCTCTCTCCCAGCGGCGTCATTGGCGCCGGCGCGCCGTTCAACTACTCGCGTGTCAATGACTGGATCAACATTGGCACGGTCGGACTAGACGAGAAGATTGATGCGGTCTTTGGCCAGGTCGGCGATGCCATCAAGCAAGCTGCCGATGCGCTGCAGAATGCAACTTCCCACCTGCCATCCGATTGGAACGGTTGGGCGATGAATTTCGCCGCCGCCCCGGCGACGATGGATGTGGACTTAACCTCCGAGGCGGACGTCAAGGCGTGGGCGAAGTACGTCGCCGATGCCATCCGGGCAACCTATCCGAAGTCCCCGACCTGTCGTGTTCCTGAGCGCCTTAAGTTCCTGACCGCTGCGCAGGGAACTTTCCAGGTGCGCCCCGACGGTTATCCGACTGCCGAGGACATAGCGCAGGCGTATGCCCTGATGCGGATCATGATGAAGTTCAGCACCGAGGCAAAACTTCAGCCACCGATGCCGCCGGTCTATTCGGATCCCGTGGCGGTGCAGGCGATTGAGAATCAGCTAAATCAGGCGATTCAGACGATCCTGGCCGCCGCGTCCAACACCCCGCCTGCGCCGGCACCGGGCGGTTCCGTTTCGCTCGATGGCATCTTCAATGCGGTTCACGAGGTGGCGGTTTACCTCGCGCGACTTGCCGGTGCCACGGCCCAGGCGGCGGCAACCCTGCTGAATCAACTGCTTACGGACCTCGCGAATCTCCCGGCCAATGCAGCGCAATCCGTGGTGGCAACGCTGAACGACGGCATCAAGTGCGTGCTCTATCACCTGTCGGTCGCCCTGTATGGAATGTACCAGCAGGCTTCGCAGGTGTTCATGCTGGAGGGATACCAGACCCCAACGACCGATCAGCTTCAGATCTCGTTTGCTGCCAGCGGCGGGCAGCAGCTCAGCACCGCGGACCTCTGGAAATCTCCCGGCAACCTCCCCACCGGCAACTACCCGGTGAAGGAATCGATTCAAAAACTTCCGGCGCCGTCGAACTCCATCGTCACCCGGCAGCGTCAGGCGACTCCGGTGATCTACCACCCCACCGAGGTGCCGTTCGCTGCGAGCGGTCAAAGAACCGAATTGCCGTCGATTACTCTCGGCGCGGCGCCTTATCCGCCCGGCACGCCGGATGTGTTCATCAACGCGGCCATTCCCAGCGCGCCGTTGCCCTATGACGATATGTTCAGCGCCGCCGGACCGAGCATGACGCAGACCCGATACTTTGGCACCGCACTCGAGAACTGCCATCGCGCCATGACCGCACTCGTGAGCGGCAGCCCGCTTCTCCTTCCGAACTACAATCTGGATGGGGATCGCGGTTACGCGTGGCCCTGCTGGGAAGTGGAGCCGCCGCCGGCAGCCGGCTCACCTGCCGACCAGTCAAAGGCGGGCTATGCGAACGCGGTGCTCGATCCAATGTCGCCCGACGACAAGCGGAACAATCCAAATCTCACGCCGCTGCACGCCCAGGCTGTCAGCTGCTAAGCGAGAAGAGCGACCCACCGGGGCTTCAGACCGAATTGAGGAGTATCCAATGCCAACGCCAAAGTCCTTGAACTATATCAC
>CANGMO010000428.1 GCA_947454295.1 Verrucomicrobiota bacterium
CCATGCTCACCGCCCTTGCGAAACGCCTCGGCGGAATCCAGACGCAGGCCGCCCGTTTGCTTTTCCGGTCCATGACATTCGACGCACCGATCGAGCAACAGCGGGCGAATCTTCGATTCAAAAAACGCCGCGTTCGCCCCTGGAGCGGGTGTCGCTGCGACCCCCCACGCCGTCGCTGCCACCGCGACCACGCCGGCGAGGAGACGGCCAAGTGTGGTTGGTGGGGAAGGCGGGAGCACGGGCGCTTGGGGCTGGTGCCCGCATGTTCGCGCCGCGGCTGCATTCTGCAAGGCTCCGATGCGTTGCGGAACGCCAGGAGTGCCTCGCGGTCAGGGGGTGCTGGCGCCCTCGGGAACACTGAGCTCGAAACCGAGAAACGGCGGCTCGCCCTCCCGATACTCGACGATCGAGGACTTGCTCCCCGCTTTCAGGTGCATCACCTCGATTTCGTAGCGTCCCTCGGGAAGCCCGGCGGGCAGGGTGAAGTAGCCATTGGTGTCGGTGAACGCGTGGAATTGGTTTTCCGCCACACAGACATATCCGATGCACCAGGGATGGACGTTGTCCGCGAGTTTGATGAATGGCTCCGGAACGGGAAACTCCCGCGCGCTGATTTGCCCCTGATTTGCCATGGCGACGTTGAATCCCGGGTTCAGCCGCGGGGAGGCGTTCACGTTGTAGAGGAAGGGGTCGCCGTTCCGGATCTCGAAGGTCTGCCCAGCCACGACGCCCAGGACATACGGCTCGAAGAACGTCCCGGTGAGTTCCACGCGCGGCCGACCGGCGGGAATGGCCTGCGCGTTGGTGGGGAGGCCGGACTTGAGATGAACGTACACGTTGGCCAGCCCGCCTTCGGGCGACACCAGGTAGCTGCGGCTCAGGGGAGCGGTTTTGTGGACCCGACTCGCGTTGGGATCGGAAAGCACGGCGGTGATCGGCCGTGCGGGTGGAGGCGTTCCCAGCAACCACAACCGGCCGTGGATGGATCCGGCCGGAGGGGATATCCCGTTTGTAGCGGATGGCGTTGCCTGATTGCGCTCGGCGGCGATCGCGCCGCGGAGTCGCATCAACTCGGTTCGATTGAAGTGCTCGCGGGTCGAAAAGCCACCCGGCGGAGGCGCGAGTGCGGGGGAATCGGGGCGCAGTCGAGCCAGGATTCCGCGCAATCGGAGCACCTCGGTGACGCCCGCTGCGGTGGAAAGGTCGCCGGTTCCGGGAGTCTTTGGCTGAGGCGCCGATACCGCTGCGTCGTCCCGCTGGGCGGCCAGTTGAGGACCTGATGGACCGCGCAGCGTCGGAATGAACACCGCTGTTCCGACAGCTACCAAACCGACTGCAAGCCCCAGCAGCGTCTTGAGTGAAGACCCGGCGGCAACGCCAGTGGATCCAAGTCCCGCGATACCGGCGGTCTTGCCGAGCAGGGCGGCCAGCCCTTCAGGAGCCTTGCGAACCGCCGCCATCCCGAGCGCCACGTAAAGGCCATCGACGGAGGTCAACACGCCCCGCCGGTCGAAGTGTTCGCGAAGCCGGTCGAGGGCGCGGGCGGTGCGTTTTTGGGCCGCATCGTCGCTGCTACCCAGACGCCTTCCGATTTCCGAGAAGCTCAGTCCCGAAAAGAAGCGCAGCACGATGGCGTGGCGATCGGTGGGAGGCAGTTGAGTCAACGCCTCGTCCAGCAGCGGCTCCAGTTCCTCGAAGGCGTCGGACGCTGGGCTGGGATCCCCTCCGGCAGTCATCGCGCGGGCTTCGCGCGCGGCGCGGCGATGATGGGAGCGGATCGCCTTGCGCGCCGCGTGGCAGGCGGCGAGATGCAACCAGCCGGGAAGTATGATCTCCGCAGGCAGCGAGGCGGCCTTGCGGGCGAAATCCACGAATACCGTCTGCGCAACGTCCTGCGACAGGTCAGCGTCACGGGTGATTCGAAAGGCCGCACCCCACACGAGATCGGCATGCCGCCGTACCAGCTCCGCGAACGCTGCCTCATCGCGATCGCGCACGTAGCGTCCCAGCAGGGTTGAATCGTCGCCGTTCATGCAGTCTCCACCCGCCTACACCCGCTCCATCGGGAATCCGACACGGAAATCAGGGTGGGCCACCGGATTCGGCTTTGGCAACCTCGGGTCGCCCGGCGTGACGGGCCCATCGAATCCCTCATGAGCATTGAATTGAGCTACGACCGGTGGTCGACGATTTACGACACCAATCGGAACCGCACCCGCGATCTCGATGCCCAGATGATGCGCACGCGGTTCGGCGGCTCACGCTTCCATCGCGTGCTGGAGCTCGGTTGCGGGACCGGGAAGAACACTGGGCTGCTCGCGGAGGTGGCGGAGGCGGTGCACGCCTTCGATTTTTCCGAGGGCATGCTGACGCAGGCGCGGACCCGTGTGACCTCGGGCAACGTGGTATTTCAGCGCCAGGATTTGTCGAACATGCCGTGGCCCGTCGAGTCGGCGTCGGCGGATCTGGCGACGTTCAATCTCGTGCTGGAGCATATCGAGTCGCTCGATCCGCTGTTTGCCGAGGCGGCGCGGTGCCTGGCATCGGGAGGCGTGTTGCACGTGAGCGAGTTGCATCCCTTCCGGCAGTACGAGGGAACCCAGGCCCGATTTGAGGATGCGGCGGGCAATGAGGTGAAGGTCGCGGCCTTCACGCATCACGTGTCCGAATTTGTGGAAGCGGGGCGACGCGCGGGAATGCGTCTGGTGCAGCTGAAGGAGTGGTGGCACGAGGAAGACGTTGGAAGGCCGCCGCGGTTGTTGACGTTGGAGTTTGTGAAGTAGGGGCGAAGCGTTGAGGTTCCGTTTGAAGAGGTTGTGGAATTGCCAACACAGCCAGTCCCGCCTGCTTGGAGTCCCGTCTTCAGACGGTCTCCGTTCGCCGCCCAAGCCGCCTGAAGGCGGTACTCCAAACGGGCTGCCGTGTGTGGTGGCCATTCCTGGCCAGGGCGTGGATTCGATGCGTGCAAGCTCCTGACGGATGGCGAGGAGACGCGGTGGGGTTTGGTCCCGCCTGCTTGGAGTCCCGTCTTTAGACGGTCCGCGTTCGCCACCCGAGCCGCCTGAAGGCGGTACTACGAACGGGTGGCCGTGTGGGGTGGCCAATTCGGGCCCAGGCGTGGATCCGATGCGTGCGAGCTCTTGGCGGATGGCGAGGAGACGCGGTGGGGTTTGGTCCCGCCTGCTTGGAGTCCCGTCTTTAGACGGTCCGCGTTCGCCGCCCAAGCCGCCTGAAGGCGGTACTACGAACGGGTGGCCGTGTGGGGTGGCCATTCCTGGCCCAGGCGTGGATTCGATGCGTGCAAGCTCCTGACGGATGGCGAGGAGACGCGGTGGGGTTTGGTCCCGCCTGCTTGGAGTCCCGTCTTTAGACGGTC
>CANGMO010000429.1 GCA_947454295.1 Verrucomicrobiota bacterium
CCACCACCCCAGCGAGCCGGCCGCTGACCAGCCGCGCTTCGTCGTAGAGCGCACCGGCGCGGGCGAGCTCGCCCTCACTCCGCGACACGAGCGCCTCGGCACGCAGTCGGTCCTCGCGCAACAACGGCACGTCCAGCTCCGCCAGCAGCTGTCCCGATTTAACCCGGTCACCCAGATCCACCGAAAGTTGCCGCACATAGCCCGCCACACGTGCCTGCAATTCCACCGAGAACCACGGCCGCAGTTCAGCCTGGAAGGAGTATTCTCGCGCCACCCGCCCGCGTCCCACCCTGGCCGCGAGCACTACCGGACGGGTCCCGACTCCTCGTTCCACCGGCGTCGTCCGATGGCATCCGGCGCCCACCAAACAAGCCGCGGCAAGCAGCGCCCCACTGAGGTGTCGAACGGGTTGGGGAAGAGAAATCATGATGCGGTGGACTCCTGAGCCCCGGATTCGGGGAGGTTGCTTTCAGAAACCCGGGGCAATCGGAGGCTGAATTGACTCCCCTTGCCGACGGTGCTGAGCACTTCAACCCGGCCCCGGTGCGCCGAGCAGATCGCCTTGACGATTGAAAGACCGATGCCGGATCCGCCATCAGATCGGTTGCGGGACGGATCCACCCGGAAAAAGCGGTCGAAAACACGCGGCAGGGCTTCCGCCGGAATGCCGATACCCGTGTCCCAGACTTCGAGAATGGCCTCATCGGAGGTTCCCCGGACAACGATCCCCACAGCGCCGCCGCGGGGCGTGTAGTTGAACGCGTTGTCGAGAAGGTTGACGATCACCTGCTTGAGCCGGGACGGGTCGCCCTCCACCCAGACCGGCTGCCGCACGAGGACCTGGAGCGGGGAATCGGACTCGAGCCGCAGTCCCCGATCCTCGGCGAGCAATCGCATCTGCTCCGCGGTGGCGGTGGCGAGCTGGGTCAGATTGATGCGGCACCACTCGGTGGTCGGCCGGCCGGCGTCGAGCCGCGACAGCGCGAACAGGTTCTCCACCAGCCGTGCGAGGCGCTCCACCTCATCGAGCAGGGAGGCGACTGTGTCGCGAAACCGGCCGGGCACCGACTCGCGATTCAACGCCTCCAGCTCGCCCCGTAGCACGGTGAGCGGGGTCCGCAGCTCATGGGAGGCGTCATCGAGGAAGCGGCGATTGTGCTGAAACGCCTCCTCCAGCCGTGCGATCATGCGGTTCAACGCCCGCGAGAGTTCTCCAAATTCATCGACAATCACCGGTTCCGGCAGGCGTTCGCTGAGATTGCGCGAGGTGATACCCTCGGCGCTGCGAGTCAGTTCCCCGACCGGACGCAGCGCACGGTCTACGAGCAGATACCCGCCGCCGATCGCCACCAGGCCGAGCACCGCGAAGACAATCAGGAGCGTGGCCAGCAGGCGCCGCTCCTCGACCAGCAAGGGGGCGAGCGCGTCGCCGGTGGCAACCCGGATCTGCATCGGAGCGGCCCCTGATTCGATCGTGGTAAGCAGCAACTCTCCGGCGCCAGCGCCCTGCACCCGACGGGAGCCGAGTTCCCCCGCTGGGTTCGGTATCAACGCCGGATCAAAGCTCTGATCCTGCGGGGGGCCCGAACGATACAGCACACGCCCCGAGCGATCGGTCACCGCGACAAAGCGTCCCGTGGCCTCGGGCGCAAAGCTCACGGTCATGAGCTCCCGAAGATCCGAATCACCGGACTCGATGGCCCTGAGTGTGACGCCCGCGATGCGCAGGGCGCGGGTGCGTTGCGACGCAGCGAGGGTCCGCTCCAGATAGTGCCGGAATCCCAACAGCACCAGCACCCCGGTAATCCCGAATACCAGAGCCAGCCAGAGTCCGTACCAGCGGACTGCACGCGATCGCAGCGATCCGGTCACAAGGGGTCCTCCGTCTCCTCGCCCAGGCTGTAACCGGCACCGCGGACTGTGCGGATCAGCTTGCGCTCGCACGCATCATCCACCTTGGCCCGCAGATGCCTCACGTACACGTCGACGATATTGGTGAGTCCCTCAAAGCTCTCATCCCAGACGTGCTCCATGATCATGGTGCGGGTGAGCACGCGCCCGGGATGGGAGGCGAGATATTCCAGCAGTCCGTATTCCTTCGACGTCAGTTCGATGCGTTTCCCACCGCGCCGAACCTGTTGGGTTAGGCGGTCGATTTCCAGGTCGGCCACCCGCAGCAGATGCGTCTTGCCCGTCGGCGGACGTCGAAGCAGCGCACGCACCCGGGCCAGGAGTTCCGCAAAGGCAAACGGCTTGGTAAGATAGTCATCCGCCCCCTGCTCCAGATTCTCCACCTTGTCGGCGGTGGTCGCCCGCGCCGTCAGCACCAGCACCGCCGTGGCCAGGCCCTTGCGCCGCAGCCGCCGGAGGATTTCCGTGCCGCTCATTCCCGGAAGCAGGAGATCGAGAATCACCAGATCATACTCCACCTCGCTCATCATGCGCCAGGCATCGAGCCCGTCGTGGGCGACATCCACGGCAAACCGCTCGGCACGCAGGCCCCGGGCCAGCACCTCCGCCACCTTCCGTTCGTCTTCGGCTATGAGCAGTCGCATCGTGTTACCCCAATACACTAGCGGACCGGAATTAACACGGGGTGAACCGCGGATTAAAATGGCCCCCTTCGCCCCGCGGATTTGGGCGCATTTCGAGGGGCTAAGATTAAAATCCACTGAAACGCTTTCCCGCAGGACCGGCACGGGGCATGGGATGGACATGTCGATTCGCACCCATCCCCTTGCGGCGCTGGTCAGCGGCGGCCTGCTCCTGGCTGCTGGCTGCCGAACGACGACGATGCCCAAGACGCTCACCGAGCAGGGACCGGATCCGGCGACGGCCATTCCGGGCGCCACCACCGGCACCCTCGTGGTCTTCACCGCGCCCAACACGCATGCTGATCCCATCTCCGCACCGCAGCGTCTGACCTATTCCGACTACCGCCTCCGGTCCGATTCAGGCATGGATTTGGGAACCATCAAAAACCACTCGGACTCCGTCTGGGAAGGCCCGGTGGCTCTCACGCTTCCCCGGGGGAGATATCAGGTCACCGCCCGCGCCAACGGGCTCGGAATCGTGGTGATTCCCACTCGCGTGGTGGCGGGACGCACCACAACGATCCACCTCGACGTGACATCGCCAGCCCGTCCTTGAGGGAGCTCTCACCGGACGTCGTGGCGACCGCGGGGAGTGCGAACACCCCTCCCGCAACGCCCGGAGCTCAGTCACTCCCGTCGCATCTGACCGCTCCGAACCGCGGTTTCCAACGCCGCCGATCCATACTGGGACTGGTAGATCTCCGTGGTGGTGGGCTCTCGAACCACACCGGGTTTCCATCGGTGCGGTACTGGGGGAGTCCCGTCCACAGCCTCAGCTCCG
>CANGMO010000430.1 GCA_947454295.1 Verrucomicrobiota bacterium
CCGAGGGCGTCGATGATGCGTCCCCAGTTGGGATCGCCACCGTGCCAGCTGGTCTTCACCAGCGCGCTGTTGGCCACGGCGCGGGCGGCCGCGTCGGCGTCCTCGATGCTCTTCGCACCGGAGACGCGGACGGTCACCACGCGATGCACGCCCTCGCCGTCGCGGACGATCATGCGGGCGAGTTCGAGGGTGACGTGCTGGAGCGCGGCGGCGAACGCGGCGAAGTCGGGTCCCTTGGCGGACTTGATGGTCTTGTTGCCCGCGGCGCCGTTGGCCAGCACCAGGACCGTGTCGTTGGTGCTCATGTCGCCGTCGACCGTGATGCGGTTGAAACTATTGGCCACCGCCTCACGCAGGGCCGCCTGCAGGACGCGGGCCTCGACGGCGGCGTCGGTGGTGATGAAGCACAGCATGGTGGCGTGCAGCCCCTGGGGCAGGGCGGCGGGCCGGGCGCCGTTGGCGCTCATGCCGGGCTGGATCATGCCGGCTCCCTTGCACATGCCGCCCAAGCGGACGGTCTTGCCGCCCAGCTTGAACTCCACCGCCACCTGCTTGGGGCGGGTGTCGCTGGTCATGATCGCCTCGGCGGCGTGGGCGGCGTGGTCGACGCTGTTGCCCAGCAGCGGCACGGCGGCGGTAATGCCCGACTTCACCTGCTCCATCGGCAGGTGCACGCCGATGCGGCCGGTGGAGCCGACCAGCGCGTGGCCGTCGCGAATCCCCAGCGCCTTCTCGGCCAGGCGCACCATGGTGAGGGCGTCCTTCATGCCCTGCTTGCCGGTGCAGGCGTTGGCGTTGCCGGAATTGACCACGATCGCCTGGGCCACGCCCTTCGACACGCGGGGGACGCAGACTTTCACCGGTGCGGCGCAGACCTGGTTGGTGGTGAACATGCCGGCCACGCTGGCGGGCACGTCGGAGACGATCAGGGTGAGATCGCGCTTGCGGCCCTTGTCCGAGCCCTTGCCGGTGCCCAGGCGTTTGATGTCGCAGAAAATGCCGGAGGTGCGGAAACCCTTCGCCGCAATGACGGCGCCGTCGATGTGCTTCAACTTCACGTTCACGGCCGCGGATGAACTCACAGGCACCGTGTGATGCAATGCAGAAATGGGGTCACCGCCCCGCCGGGGGCCGCATCCGTCCTCCGCCGCTGCGGAACGAACACGGCATTAAGGATGTGATTTTTGGAAATCGGCCCGGCGATTTCCTGGAATCCGAACTTCGGTCGTTTCGGCAGTGCCGCGTTAGAGACCCCTGATGGCAGATGGAATCAAACGGTCGGGTACACCCACGGGCCGCGGTAGGTGCGGCTCATGAGCTTGGTGGCTTCGGGGTCGCCGAGGATTTGTTCGGCGGTGCCGTCCCAGTTGAGGCTCCGGCCGGTGCGCCAGGAGATCATTCCGAGCAGCGGCAGGACCGAGGAGCGGTGCGCGACCTCCAGATTGGCCACCGGCTTGCGCTTCTCCTCGATGGCGGCGAGGAAGTCGGCCCACAGCAGCTTGAGATTGTGACCATCCGGCTCCTGGAGCTGCGAATCCTGATGGATCGGCGGCGTCTTCGAATCGTTCGGATAGAAGGTCCATCCGTCGCGCCAACCGACGTGCAGCGTTCCCCTGGTGCCGTAGTAGTAGGCGCCGATGCGGTGCTTCTCGGCGTTGTTCTCGGCGAAGCGGCGATGCTCCCAGGTGCAGGTGAACTTCTCGAACTCGTAGGTGACCACCTGATGATCGGGGGCGTCGGTGGTCTGCTCTTTCGCATTGAGGATGGCGGGGCCGGCGACCGGACGTCCGCCGGTGGCGAAGATGCGCCGGGGATGTTCGCCGCCATTCCACCACATGACCTGATCGAGCCAGTGCACGCCCCAGTCGCCAAGCTGGCCGTTGCCGTAGTCGAGGAACTGACGCCAGCCGCCGGGATGGATGCGCGAATTGAACGGACGCAGCGGCGCGGGGCCGCACCAGAAGTCCCAGTCCATGCCCTCGGGGGCTTCGGTGTTGGGCGAGGGCTTCTCCGCACCGCCGCCGCCGTGGGCGAACAGGCGGACCATGCCGACCTCGCCCACCTTGCCGGAGCGCAGGAATTCCATGGCGCTCACATGATGGGGCCCAATGCGCCGGTGCAGCCCGACCTGCACGATCCGGTCGGAATCGCGCCCGGCCTTCAGCATGGCCTTGCTCTCGTTCACCGTGTGTCCGGTGGGCTTCTCGACGAACACGTGCGCCCCGGACTTGATGGCGGCGATGGTCTGCAGCGCGTGCCAGTGGTCGGGGGTTGCGATGAGGACGATCTCCGGCTTCTCCTTCTCGAGCAACTCGCGGTAGTCCTTGTAGGTCTTGGGCTGATCCCCGCTGAGGCCGTTCACCTGGTCGGCGGCGATCTCCAGCGTGTTGGCATCGACGTCGGCGAGGGCGGTGACCTTGAGGCGACCGGTGGCCATGCCCTCCTTCAGGATGTTCTTGCCCCACCATCCGGAGCCAATCAGCGCGGTCCGGTATTTCTTCGCGGCTTCGGCGCCGCGGACAAAGGGAGCGGCGGCGAAGGCGGCGCCGGCGAGGGCGGTGTCACGCAGGAATTGTCGGCGGGGCAGTGGCATGGCGGGTCGGACGGTGAGGGGAGACACGGCTTTCACGGATTCTCACGGAAAGTGAAAGTGCGAATCCGTCGGAATTTTGAAGGACGCACGCGCGTCTCGCGCTACTTGATCCGCAGATCCAATACAGCCACGTCGCCGCGGGCGTTTCGGCAGTAGAGGCGGCCGTTGGCGAGGGCCGGGACGATCCAGCATTTGCCGCCCAGCACCTGGGCGCGCGCGGTGGGCTTGAATCCCTCGGGTGAAGCGGGGCCGGCGAGCAACTCGCCGCGATCGGTCATCACCAGCAGGCGGTCGCCCGCGGCCGTCACGGATCCGGGACCGACGTCGGCAAAGGCCCATTTTTCCTCGCCGGTTTTCCAGTCCACGCACTTCAACGAACCGCGCTCGGTGGTATCGCCATCCACGCCGTAGAGAAAATCGCCGAGGCGCACCGCCGTGTTCATCTGCGTGTGGAAGGTGCGGCTCTTCCACACGGACTGGGGTTCGCCGTCGCCCAGGCGGAATTGGCCGGCGCCCTTGCCGTAGCCCGTGGAGAAGAACACGAGGTCTCCGTCGAGAATAGGATCGGTGGCATTCACGCTGTATTGCGTGAGCCATCGGATGCGCCAGGCCTCCTTGCCGGATTTCACGTCCACGGCGAGGTAGGATTGCCCGGATCCGAAGGCGGCGTACCAGGTGCCCTGACGTTGAAAGGGCAGGGGTGAGGAATAGCCGGCGTCCTTGTTGGCGGATTTCCAGATCACGGCGCCGCTGGCCTTGTCGAGGGCGACGCCGGCATC
>CANGMO010000431.1 GCA_947454295.1 Verrucomicrobiota bacterium
GGGCGTTTATGATGTCCGGCTGATGGGCCGGTTCGGGGCGTCGAATCCGCGGTCAATCTGGGTGGGGCCGCTCCCGGAATTGGTCGCACCCGCCCAACATGCGAATCCTGCCACGGCGATGGATCTGCCGGTGGGTTCAGGAGTGAGCGATCGCGTCGCGGCCAATACCGCCTCGTGGTTCAAGGTCACCGCGACCGAGGGCACGCAGCTGGTTGCCCGGGTGCTGGCAGCGGGATTGGATTCGCGGATCGATCCGGTGATTTCCGTGCTGGATTCATCCCGCCATGAGCTTGCCCGGTCCGCCCGCGGCTTCAGTTCGTTTCGGGTCCCGGCGGGCGGCGCCTGCTTTGTCCGAGTTCACGACAGCACCTTCCGCGGTGGGGAAGAATACGGATATCACCTCGAAGTTTCCGGCGCGCCGCACATTGATTTCGCCCTGCCCGCCGCGGTGCGCGCGGGAACGAACGGCCACCTGACTGTCTTTGGAAGGAATCTCCCTGGCGGGCTTCCCAGCCCCCTCACTGGACGCGACGACCAGGCGCTGCAGCAGCTGGACCTGACCGTGGATCTTCCGGCGCCTCGAACCGACGGATCCGTGCTTCCAGAGGCGCGCGCGTCGTCCATCGCGCTGGCCGGGGAACTTTCCGAATGGCGTCTGGTGTCGTCGAATGGCGTCTCCAACCCGCTCCTGCTGTCGCGACCGGATCGGGATCCGGCGGTAACTGTTTCGGCCACCAACGCGTGGTCGCCCGCAGTGGTTTCATTGCAGCCGCCATTTGAGGCGTATGGTTTGTTTCCGCGTCGTGGCGAGACCGCCGGGGTCCGCTTCTCGGCGAAGAAGGATGAAGCGTTCTGGCTCGACCTGTCGGGTGAGCGCAGCGGATTCCCGGTGGATCCCTTCGCGGTGCTCCAACGGCTCAAGCCAGGTGCGGGTGCGGAGGAGTACGAGGACGTGCAGGAGTTTTCAGACAGCGATGCGCAGTTCGGAGGGACGGAATTCAACACAGCCTCACGCGATCCCTCGGGCCGCGTTCGCATCCCGGAGGACGGCGTCTATCGGATCCTGGTGCGTGACCTGTTTCACACTGCGCCCAAGTCGCCACGCCTTCCCTATCGACTCGTCCTTCGCCGTGAATCTCCCGGATTCCAGCTGGTGGCACTGGCCATGCCGCCCATGAAGCGGAATGGCGAGGATCGCAGCGTGGCAGCGCAGACCACCGTGTTGCGTCGTGGTGAAGTGGTGCCAGTGAAGGTCCTTGCCTACCGTCGTGACGGCTTCAACGGAGAGATAACGCTCCAGGCCACCCGACTGCCCTCCGGCGTCACGGCGCTGCCGTCGCGCATCCCAGCGGGTCAAAACTCCGGCCTCCTGCTCCTCATGGCGGATTCAGGCGCCTCCGGTGCCGGCTGGGTTGGCATTCAGGGCACCGCTCTCATTTCAGGGCAGACTCAAGCTCGTGACGCGGCCGCGGCTTCGGTGGTTTGGGACGTCACCGATACCAACACCGACACTCCGGTCTCCCGTGCGACGCATGGCGTGGCGGTGTCGGTGGTGGCGGCGGAGAGCGCGCCGGTCGAAGTGCACATCGACGGCGCCAATCCGCTGCGCCTCACCAACGGGGCCACGGTGTCGATACCGCTCCGGATTGTCCGCCGCGGCGAGTTTCAGGGAGCCTTCACCCTCAAGGCCGCCGGTCGCCCGGAATGGGACAAGATCAAGGAGGTGACGGTTCCAGAGAAAGGCACCAACGCGGTCGTCGAACTGAAACTGGCGGATCTTAAGGTGCCGCCTGGAACCTACACGCTGTGGTTTCAGGGACTGGTCACCGGGAAGTATCGCAATCAACCCGAGGCCGTCGCTGCCGCGGAGGCTGCGCTCAAGAAGGCAGTTGATGCGGTTGCTGCCGCCAAGCCAGCCGACAAAGCGGTGGCCGAGCAGCGCAAGAAGGAAGCGGAGGCGGCGAAGAAATCTGCTGAGGAGCGCGCCGCACCCCGGGATGCGTCGATCTCCGTGTATTCGCGCCCGGTCGTGCTCCAACTTGAGGCCGCAGGAAAGTAATCGAACCCACGATGGACACGGCTGCACAGCACCGCGGAAGCAGGGTGGATTTCTTCCCGGAAGAACGGGTTGAGGCGGGCGGACACCGGCGCAACGCAGGGGCTGCGGGGCCTGCGGCTGCAGCCACCGCTGCAGGCTTGGGGTTCCGGTCGTGGATGAATCGATTGGCGGCCACCATGGCGATTGCTGCCGGAATCAACGGGGCGGTGACGGCCCACGCGCAGGAAGCGACCCGAAAGCCATTGGCGGTGGTCCGTCCCAGCCGCACGGACACGCTGGAGTTCTATCGCGACATTCTTCCGCTATTTCGTGAGAACTGCCTTCCCTGCCACAATCGGACCACAACCAAGGCGGAGCTGCTGCTTGAGACACCGGCGGATTTGTTAAAGGGCGGGGAATCAGGGACGGCTCTTGTGCCCGGGAAGTCGTTGGAGTCGCTGGTTTTCAAGGTGTCTGCACACCTCGAGAAACCGCGGATGCCGCCCAAGGACAACAAGGTCAATGCGGTCAACCTCACGCCCGAGCAGCTTGGCTTGCTGGCGCTATGGATCGATCAGGGCGCAATGGCGGGCGAGCGCGTGGCGGAGGTGATCCAGTGGCAAGCGTTGCCGGATCGCGTGGATCCCATCCTCGCCGTCGCCGTTCCGGCCAATGGTCGCTACGCCGCCTGCAGCCGCGGCAATCAAATCGAAGTCTATCGCATGGCCGATGGCGCCGTGCTGTCGCGCCCCGTCGATCCCGCGCTCGGCTTGACCAATGGACCGGCGCCGTCTGCCTCGCGGATCGCGCATCGGGATGTCGTGAATGCCCTGGCCTTCAGTCCGGACGGCGAGTGGCTCGCCTCGGGAGGGTTCCGTGAAGTGAAGCTCTGGCGACGCACCTGGACCCGGCTGACCGAATCCCCGTCGACCGCCGCATCCGGCGGGACGGGCAGCGTGGATGCCGCGGGCCGTGTGGTGAGTGCCGACGGAAAAATCGCCCTGGCGCTGGTGAACGGGCAGGCGCTGCTTTCGGACGCGGAAGTGCGTCGATGGAGCACCGCCCTGCGGACGGATCTTGCCGACCTCGACGTGCGCGCCGCGCTTCGACGCGATTTGTCCCGCGTGGAGGCATTTCAAGGACGCCTCAAAACCCAAGGCGAAGCCGCTGGCAAGGAGCTCGACGCGCAGCGCGAGCGGGTCCGGAAATCCACCGAAGCCCTGACCACTGCGCAGGCTGCCGTCACCGCCAAGGATCCCGCATTGGTCGCCGCTCGACAGGTGCAGGCCGAGGCCGAGATTCAGGTCCTCCGCCTGAAGAACCGTCGCGGCAAA
>CANGMO010000432.1 GCA_947454295.1 Verrucomicrobiota bacterium
CGAGTGTGGCTTGGACTTAGTAACGGTCGCCGCCGCCGCCGCGATCACCGCGCCAGCCGCCGCCACCACCGCCACCGCCACGGTCGCCGCCGCGGTCACCGCGCCAGCCGCCGCCGCCGCCACCACCACCACCGCCACGATCGCCACCGCGATCCCCACGGTATCCGCCGCCACCACCGCCGCCACCGCCGCGGAAGCCACCGCCGCCACCACCGGGCGGGCGCTCCTCACGGGGACGGGCGATGTTCACGGTCAGTGCGCGACCACCGAGGTCCTTGCCGTGGAAAAGATCCACAGCCTTCTGCGCCTCGTCCGGCGTGCTGAATTCAACGAAGGCAAATCCGCGGGACTTGCCAGTGAACTTGTCGAGCATGAGGTTGACACTGGTCACCACGCCAGCAGCGCTGAAGTGGTCCTGGATGTCGCGCTCCATGGTCTGGTACGACAGATTGCCCACGAAGAGCCTCGAATTGTTGTCCATAACTGACTGACCGCGCCAAACCGCCGTGGAGGGAACCTGCACCTGCAGGTTACTGGTTGCGTGGGTTATTCCAACGTCCACTCAAGCCGTCGTTGTGACACCGACACTGCCGTTCTTAACGGACGGGCAGGAATACGGCATAAAATGGGACCCGCCGTCAACGGGGGATTTTCCAGCACAGAGAGCTTCCAGGACCGCCACCCGGCCGCCCGCGCCTACTTCCGTTCCTCGTACCAAGCCATCTGGATGTTCTCGAGAATCTTCTCGTTCGACGCCTCGGGCCGGTCGCCAAACCCCTCCAGCGCGCAGACCAAGGCGTGGAGCTTGGGAAACGAGAGACGCAGGGGATCCTGATCAGGGAATTTGTCGATCAGGGCCCAGGCAATCTCCTCATGATCCTTCCAGGTCAGTTTCATGCCGGAGTCCTCGCCCAAGGACCCGGCATCGTCAAGCACCCGACACGGTTCAGTGCCGGGCGGCGTCTCGGATGCCCACCCGCCATTCCGCCGAATTCCCCCGGAGCTCGGGGACGTACAAGGCACCCGCCGACAGCGGCAGGGCATGAAAGTCGCCCGGGGTGGTGGCGCGAAACCGGTAACGAAGCATCCACAGACCGGCCGGTAGCCGGTGCACGAACACCGCGACTTCGCGATCCCGCCACTCCGGATGCGCCCAGGCGCTGCGGCCCGCGTCCTCCACCTCGGTCACCACACCCGGCGGCATCGGCTTCAGCATCGACGCGCCGCGTTTCGGATCCACCTCGTGCAGCCACAGGCTCTCTCCGCTTCGCAACGCCTCGGCCTCGAGGCCGGCCGGCTTCAAATCCTGCAGCAGGACGTATTCGAGATCGCGCTTCGATTCCACCAGCACCACTTCCTCCAACCGGTCGCCGGCATGGATCGCTGCCCCGTCGGACACCAGCTCGAGGCGCTCGGCCACGCCGCGCAACAGCGTGGGCTCGGGAACCAGGCGGTAGTATTCGCGCCGCACGTAAAGATCATTGCCTGCCGCGGGAACCGGTTCGGCGATGGTGAAGCAACTGGCGTCGACTGCGAAATAGATCGGCGATTTGCCCGCATGACGGACGATCCGCACTTCGTTGGTGCTCCCCACCGCCCCGCCATCCGCATGAAACACCACCGGGGCCGCCAGCATGGATTCTGGCGTCATCGCCCGTCGTCCGAGTTCTCGACCATTGAGGAACAGCGAGACGTCGAGCGATCCCTTCAATTCCCCGCTGACCTCCAGGAAGTCATTGAGCGCGAGAATGGCCAGGGCGGAATCCCGGGTATTCGACCACTGCATGCCCCGGCGGTTCTTCAGCAGCCAGTGGACTGCCGGCTCGATCATCGAATTGGTGGGATCCACCTGGATCAAGGTGCGAAGGACCGCGGAGGTGGTTTCCACCGCACCTTCCTCCCAGCGGAACCAGCCCTCGTTCCGCCCCCAGTGAACCGAGGGCAACCCTCCGGCTCCCGTGGCGCCCAGAATCACCGAGGCATCCGGGGTGGTGTCCCAGACCGCACCATCGGGGAGCGAACGCACCACCGTGTCGGCGCGCTCGCGATCGCCAAGGCGATGGAAGACACCCGCCAGCACGGCGCGGGAATAGGCGGAAAGCTCCTTGCGCCGCGGCCAGAGACGCTCCAGTGCCGACTGGATTTCCGGGGCGCGGGCCGACAGTTCCCGATCCGGCCCGCTGGTCCGATCCAGCAGCGCCTGCAGCATCCAGATCTGCAGCGCCGGGTCCTCCTGGGCTTCCACCAGGTGTTTCAACAACCACGCATCGGCTCGGCGCGACACGCTTTCATCCACGCCAGCCACCCCGGCGCGGATCGCCTGCTTGAGTCCCCAAGAAACGTACGCCGTCATCCACGCGTCACTGCTTCCCTCCTTCCACCAGCCCCAGCTGCCGTCGTCCTTTTGGAAATCCATGAGGCGCTCCATCCCCGCCCGGGTCATGGCGTCCAGTTGGGACAGATCCTTTCGCGATCCCAGGGACGGACTCACCGCTCCCGCAGCGTTGGTCGAGATGCCACCAAAAGTCCGGGCCATGGCGGCCTCGGCATCGATTCCAACCGTCTTCAGCGTCTGACGCACCACGACGGCAGGCAGGAAGCGACTCAGGGTCTGCTCGGTGCAGCCGTACGGATAGTCGGCGAGGTAGGGCAAGGCATCGAGGAGCGTGAGCGCGAGACTCGGCGTCACCCGCACTTCAAGCCGCTCCGACCCGGGAGCCCGCGGCGGCAGGGTCACGCGCACCGTCACCTGGTCATTGGTCGCCTTGCCGGATCGGGCGAATTGCTGCACGAGCCCGTGCGGGTGGACCTGGATGGACTGCTCCACGCCGTCGGATACCGACCCGCCGGCGGCGGTCAGGCGGAAGCGCGCGGAACCAGCCTTCAAGGCCCGCACCGTCCATTCGGTGTGCGCTTCGCCACCGGGCGCGAGCACCAGCAGCCGTCCTGTCGAATCGGATTCCGCCCCAACCTCCACCCCCTCTGGTTGCAGCCGCACGCGGGCGCGAACCTCGTTGGTGGTGTGGTTGTGCACGATCGCCGAGACCACCGCGGAATCCCCCTCCACCAGAAACCGGGGAATCTCGAGACGCGCGACCAGGGGTTGCACGGTGCGGGTGGTGAGTTGTTCACGTCCGAACAGGCTGCCCGTCGTGGCAGCCTGGGCCACCGCCTGCCAGCGGGTGAGCGACTCAGGGTATCGCACCGTAACCCGAGCCGTGCCGTCGGCCCCGGTTCGAATGTCGGACTGCCAGAACGCCGTCGCGCGAAAATCGGTCCGCACGACCACGGATGAAGGGGCGGAGGCTGGCCCCGAATCCGAATTCGAATCGGGCTGCGCACTGGCGCTGGCATCCATGGCGAGCATC
>CANGMO010000433.1 GCA_947454295.1 Verrucomicrobiota bacterium
CCGTCGAAACCGAAATAGTGTTACCAGAGCGGTGAACCAAAAGTGTTACCAAGGCGGTGAACCATTTCCGAGATTCGCCCTACCCATCTCCCATCTCCGAACTTCGATCTCCGAGGCGCGATCTGCGCCGTCAGGCCAGTTCCTTGCCCGCCTTGGCGGTGGACTTGCGGGAGTACGGGGAGTGCAGGTTGAAATAGATGCCGCAGAGGGGGCGCGGATCGTCGGTCTGGCTCAGGATGATGGTGACGTGGCGATCGAGGGCGATGCCGTGGCGCATGTCGGCGCCGCGGTTCACGTAGGCATTGACTGCCTTCTGCATCAGGGAACGGAGGGACGCGTCACACTCCTCGGGGAGCTTCTCCAGGCACACGATGTGCCGGTCGTAGCTCTTGAGGGCCGCCGCAATTTCGGCGGCGAAGGTGTCCACGGTGAGTTCCACGTCCGCTAAAATAAGCGGGCCGTGCATGAAGTAAAGCCGCGGCGCCGGCCGGAAATTGGCATTCCAGCCTCCCGTTTCACCCACCCGTCCCAAGAGGGCCGGCTACTTCTGCGGCTGCGGATTGCGCCACTCGCGACCATCGGCCGCCAGCAGATCGTCCGCCGCCGTCGGCCCCCAGGTACCGGCCAGGTAGAACTCGCGATTGGTCAGCGGCTTGTCCACCCACGCGTCGCGGATGGCGTCGACGATGGCCCACGCGGTCTCCACTTCGTCGCGGCGGATGAAGAGTGTGGCATCCCCGGCGATGGCTTCGAGGAGCAGGCGCTCATAGGCCTCCGGCGTGTAGGCGCCAAACTCGGTGTCGTAGCTGAAGCGCATGCGCACCGGGCGCAATTCAGTGGCGGCCCCCGGGACCTTGCCGTTGAACCGCAGCGTGATGCCCTCGTTGGGCTGCAGGCGCAGGGTCAGCGAATTCGGATCCAGCTTGGTGTTCGACTTGGCGGCAAACAGGATGTTCGGCGCCGGCTTGAACTGGATGCGCACCTCGCTGGCGCCCAGCGGCAGATTCTTGCCGGTGCGCAGATAGAACGGCACGCCGCTCCAGCGCCAGTTGTCGATGAGCAGCTTCATCGCCACGAAGGTCTCCACGTTCGACTTCGGATTTACCTTGGGCTCGCTGCGATACGCGGGACGCGCCTCGCCCTCGACCTCGCCGGCGAAGTACTGGCCGCGGACCACGTTCTTGGCGATCTCCTGCGGCGGCATGGGACGGATCGACTTCAGCAGCTTCACCTTCTCGTCGCGGACGTTTTCCGCCTCCAGCGAGACCGGCGGCTCCATGGCCACCAGCGAGAGCACCTGCAGCACGTGGTTCTGCACCATGTCACGCATGGCGCCCGATTCCTCGTAATAGCCGCCGCGCGAGCCCACGCCGATCTTCTCGGCGACGGTGATCTGCACGTGATCGATCGAGTCGCGATTCCACAGATGCTCGAAGATGCCGTTGCTGAAGCGGAAGGTGAGGATGTTCTGGACCGTCTCCTTTCCGAGGTAGTGGTCGATGCGGAAGATCTGCCGCTCATGTGCGAAGCGGATGAGTTCCGCGTTGAGTTCGCGGGCGCTGGACAGGTCGTGACCAAAGGGCTTCTCGACAACAAGCCGCTCGGTCGTGATGCCCCCCTCGTGCTTGTGCAGCAGGCCGACGCCATTCAGGTGCTCGGCAATCTCGCCGAACTGACTGGGATTGGTGGCCAGGTAGAACAGCAGGTTCTTGCGGAGCTTCTCGTGATCAAAGCCGCTGATCAGCCCCTGGAGCTTCTGGTAGCCCGCGGCATCCGAAATGTCGGCCTGGCAGTAGTGTAGGTTGTCGGCGAACGCCTTCCAAACCTCCTCATTCACTGGCTTGGTGCGGGAGAAGTGTTCGAGGGCGGTGCGCAGTTCGGCACGCCAGGAATCGTCGGTTTTGTCACGGCGGGCGAAGCCGATGATGTGGTAGGGCAGCGGCAACGCTCCTTCGAGGGCGAGATGGTAGAGCGCCGGGATGAGCTTGCGCGAGGTCAGGTCGCCGGAGGCGCCAAAGATCACCACCGTGCACGGTTCGATGGAGCGACGGGTGTCGGCGGCGCGGGAGGCCAGGAGTTCGTCGAGATTCGACAGGTCATTCATGTCCGCTGCCAAGCGTGGGCGAGGGCCCGGAGGGATTCAATCGCGCAGTGGCGGGTCGATGGGGGATGCGCAGACACGGATGGCACGGATTTTCACGGAGGGGCGGCGGCGCGGATTTCGCACGCAAAGGCGCAAAGACGCCAAGGAGTGGCAACGCATTTGGCCGGAAAATCCTCTGCGCATGAGCATGAAACACCGGCCACGAACGCGCTCCCTATCCTTCCTTTGCGTCTTGGCGACCTTGGCGTGACACCCCTCTCGATTTCCCCACGCACCCTCCGATTTTTTGTAACGCGGGGCGAAAAAGGTTTCTGGGGATCCTCAAGAAAGGACTCCATATCATGGCAATCACGATGAACCCGGGCCGCCCCTGTCCCCGCTGCGGCAAGCCGACCGCGAACGGCGAACTCGCCGATCTCTGTCCGGCCTGCCTCCTCGCGCAGGGACTCGAAACCGACCCCGGCGCCGCCCGGCCCCGCTTCGATCCGCCACCGCTCGACCGCATCGCGCGGCTCTTCCCGCAGCTCGAATCCCTCCGCCTCCTCGGTACCGGCGGCATGGGCGCGGTGTATCAGGCTCGTCAGCCCGGCCTCGACCGCTGGGTCGCCCTGAAGGTGGTTCCCGCCGCCAGCGGCGCCGAGACTGCCTTCCAGGAGCGCTTCAATCGCGAGGCACGCGCGCTCGCCCGGTTGAGTCATCCCAATATCGTGACCGTGCACGAATTCGGGCAAGTCGAGGATCTGCACTACTTCATCATGGAGTTCGTGGACGGAACGAATCTGCGCCAGCTTGAGCGCGCCGGACGCCTCTCGCCACGCGAGGCCCTGCAGATCATCCCGCAAATCTGTGACGCCCTTCAGTACGCCCACGACGAGGGCGTGGTGCATCGAGACATCAAACCGGAGAATCTCCTCATCGATCGCAAGGGTCGGGTGAAGATCGCCGACTTCGGCCTGGCGAAGATCCTCGATCCGCAGGCCGACTCAGCCGCCGCGCGATTGACGATGGAGGGCCAGGTGATGGGCACGCCGCACTACATGGCGCCCGAGCAACTGGAAAAACCCCTGGCCGTCGATCATCGCGCCGACATCTATTCGCTCGGCGTGGTGCTCTACGAAATGCTCACCGGCGACCTGCCACTAGGCAAGTTCGCCCCGCCCTCTCGCAAGGTGGAGTTGGACGTACGACTCGACGAAGTGGTGTTGCGGGCGCTGGAGAACGATCCCACCCGACGCTACCAGCAGGCCGGCGAGGTGAAGACC
>CANGMO010000434.1 GCA_947454295.1 Verrucomicrobiota bacterium
CAAGGATGGAGACCTCCGATTCCTGGATGCTTCGGGACCCGTGACGCGGGCGAACCCGGTGTACAACAAACCGGAGAGCGACTGGCCCGATGCCCGCTGGTACGCCGCGGAGCAGACGCTGCTGGACGGCAGCCACATTGGCGCCGCGTTGTTCAACCATCCTTCGAACCCCGCCACCCTGTGGCACAATCACCGCGACGTGCGGATGATCAATCCGTGCATCGTCGCGCCGGGACCTGTGACCTTGAAGAAAGGAAAGACGCTGCGGCTTCGCTACCGCGTGGCCACCTTCGACGGTTCCGCCCCGGTGAAGGCATTGAATCAACTGGCGGGCGACTGGCGATGAACGCGCCCGCGCGCACGACGATGAGTTTTGGTCGGCGGCCGTGGCTCGCACTGCTGCTGTCGCTGCTGGCCATCACAGTGGGCGCGCAGCGGCTGCGTGCGGTGACCATGCCCCAGATGGTTCCCGGCTGGCGGATGGAGCTGATGCTGGAGTCGCCGCGTCTCAACCATCCCAGCGTCGTGTGTTCCGCCCCGGATGGTCGGGTCTTCGTGGCCGAGGATCCGATGGACATCCAGCCCGGGGTTCCCGCGGAGTCGGAGTCGGGCCGCATTCTTTGCCTGCATCCAGACGGTCACCTGACCGTGTTTGCCGAGCATCTGCACGCGGTCTTTGGCATGCAGTATCTCGAGGGACGGCTCTTCGTGCTGCACAACCCGAAGTTCTCGCGCTTCACCGACGACCGCGGGGTGGGGCGCGACCGGATGGAACTGATCCAGCAGACGACCCCGCGCCCGTGGGCGCTCGACTGGAACGATCACGTTCCCGCCAACTTCAAACTCGGCATGGACGGCTTCTTCCATGTGGCCGTCGGCGACAAGGGACTTTACGGAACCGAGGGAACGGATGGATCCAAGGTCACGCTGCATGGTGGCGGCATTCTCCGTCTGCGTCCGGATGGGACGCGGCTGGAGGTGGTGTCGCGCGGCGTGCGCAACATCATGGATGTGGCCCTCAATGCGTTCGATGACCGCTTTACCTACGACAATACCGACGAGCACGACTGGATGGGGCGGCTTACCCACATGGTTGATCAGGGGTTCTACGGGTATCCGCACGACTTCATTCCGCGGCGCCCCTACACGCTCTGGATGATGCACGATTTCGGTGGCGGAGCGGCGACCGGCGTTGAATGCGACAACGGCTCGGCATTGCCGGCAGAATATCACGGCAACCTGTTCCTGGGCGACTTTGGCAAGCGGCAGGTGCTGCGGGTGGTGGTGGCGCGGGAAGGGGCGAGCTACCGGGTGGTGCGTCATCAGGAGTTGTTCGTGAATCCTCCCGAGGAGTTTCGTCCTGTGGGGATTGCCTGGTCGGCGGATGAACGCAGTCTGTGGATTTGTGACTGGGCTCACCGGGACACCAAGGAGGCGGTGAAGGCCGGGCGGCTGTGGCGCGCCACGCGCGAGGATGCAGTGCCGGTGGCGTTTCCGGCCTGGTACCTACCCGCTGCCCTCGGTCAGCCCTTCCAGGCGGACGACGCGACGCTCCTCGAAGGCTTGTCGCATCGCTCGCGTTCGGTTCGCCTCACCGCGCAGCGCCAGTTGGTGTCTCGGCCGGGGAACACCGTCACTCGCAAGTTGGAAGCCAAGGCGATGGATGGTGCCGCGGATTCGCTCGCCCGGATTCACGCCTTGTGGGGGCTCTTCGGCAGGAGTCCGGAGCGGAGCGCGGAGGTCGCGGTTCGATGGCTTTCCGGCGGCGCGGACACTTCGGAAGGTCGCGCTCACGCCGCTCGAATCCTTGGGGAGGCGGGGACGAAGGCTGGGGCCAGGGTGCTGGAACGCTGGATTGCCGATCCTCGTGCCGACGCGCTCGTGCGTTTCCATGCAGCGACTGCCATCGGACGGTTGGAGCCATCATCCGCAGTCCCCGCCCTTCGCAGCGGCCTGGTGCAGGTGGATTCCGTGGCGCGGTTTGCCGCGTTCACGGCGCTCAACCGGATCGGGCGGGCTCATCCCGAAGTCTGGCCGCGCCTACTGGAGGGCCTTGACGCCCCCGATCCCCGGGTGCGCGAAGGCACTGCGTTTGCGCTTCGAGAGACCTTCGATCCCAGCCTCGTGCGTTCGTTGATTCAATGGATGGATCAATCCACGCATCAGGAAGGACGTGTTGCTGCGGTCACGGTGCTGGCCGCGCTGGCGTATCGTCAGGCGCCGTGGGATGGCGGTTGGTGGGCCTATCATCCCGCACTTTCGCCCGCGCCGCGTCCCACGGTCGAGTGGGCGGCGACGGCGGAGATCCAGGCGCGGCTGATTCAAGCTCTCGAAGATCCGGAGGTTCGCATGCGGGTGGCGGCCATCGAGGGGCTTGGGGCCATTCAGGAGAAAACCGCAATTCCAGCCCTGTTGAAGCGTCTGCGGACTGAGCCTGAACCGGCGGTTCAGCGCGCCGCGATGAAGGCGTTCGCAGGAATGCGCGCGTCCGAGGCGGCGCCATGGATTGCGTCGGTGCTTCGTTCGCCGGCCGGTGAGTCGGCATTGCTGCGCGAGGCAATCGCGGCAGCGGCGGCGGTGGGCGGTGATGAGATTGCCCGGGCCGTGCTCGCCGCGGCCAACGCCGGCGGACCCGTTCGATTGGAGGCCATCCAGGCGCTGGGCAGTTTGCGGTGCGAGGGCGCGATTCCCTCGCTGGCTAAGGCTGCGGTGGATTCCAATTCGGAAATTCGGGCGGCCGCGATTCGATCGCTTGGGTCGGTGCGCGATCCCGCATCGCTCGATGCCCTCACTCAGTTGGGTCGCAGCGCCAAGGGGGAGGATCGCGTTGCCGTCGTTCGCGCCCTGGGGGCGCTCCAGAATCCCGATGCCATCCCGGTGCTGTTGTCATCGTGGCAGGACCCCACGTTGCGCGAAGCGGCACTGGAGGCGTTGTCGGCGCGGGGGGATGCACGGGCCCTGGATGCCTATTTGGAAGGATTGGCCCACGTGAATCCCGTCGTGCGCGAACGGTGTCGCAAGGCGCTTCGGACGGTTCGGGATGAAGCCCTGGGGGGTGTCGAATCGCGGGTTGCCACGCTGCCGGCGCGGGTGGTGTTGGAGCTGCGCGAGGTCTATCAGGGCCATTCGCGTGCCACCAACGGCGTCGTGTTCACCCGTGCGGTTGCCGTTTCTTCACCGGAGGAGTATGCGCGATTTGCTCTCGATCATCCGGGAGATCCGGTGCGCGGGCAGCGGGTGTTCTGGGATGCGACCGGCGTCGCCTGCGTCCGCTGTCACGCGATGGCCGGGCAGGGGAGTTCGCTGGGACCGGACATGACCCTGATCGGCGCGCAATTCGGACGACGCGAGTTGATCGAGA
>CANGMO010000435.1 GCA_947454295.1 Verrucomicrobiota bacterium
CGGCACCTGCTGGCGCCTGTGGACCGAGAGCGGGCATCTCAACCGGCCCGCCAAGAACACCCCGGAGATCCAGCGTGCGGATCTCGCAGAGGTGGTGTTGCTCCTGCATTCGCTGGGCATCCGCCGGGCGGCGGAATTCGACTGGCTGGATCGGCCCGATCTCGATGCGGTCCAGCGTGCGGAGCGGTTGCTTGTGGTGCTCGGGGCGTTGACGGAAACGGCGTCGGGAGGATCCGACCTCACCGCGGTCGGTCGCCAGATGCTGCGACTCCCGATGCATCCGCGGTTCTCCCGCATGCTGGTGGAGGCGGCACGGCGTGGATGCGTTCCTGCCGCAGCCCAGTGCGCGGCACTGGTGAGCGGCCGCGATTTGCTGGTGCGTCCCGGACGCGATGACGCGCACCTGAAGGAGGCGCGCGAATTGTTCGAAGGCAGCTCCGGCAGTGATTTCCACACCTTGATGCGCGCGCATCAGTTCGCCCGGAACAGCCGGTTCGAACCGGGGCAGTGTCGTCGACGCGGGGTTCACGGCCAGACGGCGCGTCAGATCGAGGACACCTTCCGGCAAATTGTGGAGATCGCCGGTCGTGAGGGATTGGAGGATGCCGAAGGTGGCGAGGCGCCGTCGGACGACGCCCTCGCGCGGTGTCTGTTGGCCGGGTTCATCGACCAGCTTGCCATACGTCGCGACACCGGATCTCTCGACTGCCTGATGACTGAGGCGCGCACCGGAACGCTGGTCCGCGAAAGCGTGGTGGATGCGCCGCTGTTTGTGGCCGCGTCGGTCCGCGAGGTGGACGGTCGGGGCGGGCGGTTGACCCTGCTGGGGATGGCCACCGCAGTGAAGCGCGAGTGGATCGTTGAGATGTTCCCCCAGCATGTCACCAGCACGGTCGATCATCTGTTCGACCGCACGCACAAGCGCGTGGCGGCGGTGCGCCAGGTTCGGTGTCTTGGATTGGTGATCGGCCAGGAGCATCAGCGCGAGGTGGATCCCGCCGCCTCGGGCCGCGTGCTGGCCGATGCGTTTTCCCGCGGATGGTTCGACCTGCCGAAGCTGGATCACGACCTCAAGCAGTTCATTGCCCGGGTCAATCTCATCGCACGAGCCCTGCCGGACCTGGAGTTTCCGCCCTTCGACGCGCCCGCGACCCTGCGCGCGCTGGCCTCGGCCTTCGAGGGCATGACCCTGGTCAAGGAAGCCCAAGCCGCCGATCTCAAGCCACATTTCCGCAAGCACCTCGCGCCGGAGCAGCTGGGGTGGCTGGATGAATTGCTCCCGCTTTCCATTCCAGGAATTGGCGGCGAGTCGAAGCCGCTGAAGCTTTCCTACCTGGATCCGGTGGAGGATGACGACGAACCGGCAGCGCCGTCGGTTCAGGTGAAACTCAACGACTGCTGGCCCTTGAAGGAGCATCCCAAGCTGGCCGAGGGACGCATTCCGGTGCGGCTGTGGCTGATGTCGCCGGACGGCAAGCGACTGGAAGGAACGACGGATTTTCCCACCTGGAAAACCAGTGCCTATCCGCGTCTGCGCGCCGCGCTTCGGGCGAAGTATCCGGGATTTGTCTGGCCGTGACCCGGTCTCAACCGCACGCGGCGAGGGCCTTGGATCCGATGTCGCGGCGGAAGTGCATGCCGTCGAAGTGGACCTTGGACAACGCCTCGTAGGCGCGGGTCCGCGCCATGGCGATGTCAGCCCCCATGGCGGTGACGCCCAGCACCCGTCCGCCATTGGTGACGATGTTGCCGTCCTTCAGTGCGGTTCCGGCATGGAACACCTTCACACCGGGTAGCGCGTTGGCGGCGTCGATGCCGGTAATGACCTGTCCCTTGGTGACTGGTCCGGGATATCCCGCCGCCGCGGCCACCACGCACACGCAGGCCTCGCGAGACCAGCGCAGGGTCACGCGATCCAGGGTGCCGTCGACGCTGGCTTCCAGCAGGTCGAGGAGATCGTTCTCCAGGCGCGGCAGATAGACCTGGGTCTCGGGATCACCGAAGCGCGCGTTGAATTCAATCACCCGAGGACCGGCCGCGGTGAGCATGACACCGGGGTACAACAATCCGCGGAAGTCGATGCCATCCGCAGCGCATCCGGCGAGCCAGGGGCGCAGGATTTTGTCCCCCACCTGATCGAGCTCGGCGTCCGTGAGAAACGGGGCGGGGGAATAGGTGCCCATGCCGCCGGTGTTCAGACCTGTATCGCCATCGTGCGACCGCTTGTGGTCCTGCGAGGTGGGGAAGAGTTTCGCCGTCCGGCCATCGCAGATCGCGTGAAGGGAGATTTCCATTCCCTCCATCAGTTCCTGGATGACCAGCTTGGCGCCCGCCTGGCCGAAGGCCTTGTCGACGAGGATTTCGTCCACGGCGCGTTCCGCCTCGGCGACGGACTTGGCCAGCAGCACACCCTTGCCCAACGCGAGGCCATCGGCCTTCACCGCGCAGCGTCCTCCCAGCGAGGCGCAATAGCGCTTGGCCTCGGCCGGATCGGTGAAGGTTCCCGAGCGCGCGGTGGGAATGCCATGGCGCTCCATGAAGTCCTGCGAGAAGGCCTTGGACGTCTCGAATTGGGCGGCGCGCTGATTGGGCCCCCAGATGCGGAATCCCGCCGCCTGGAAGCGGTCCACCACCCCCAGTGCCAGGGGGTTGTCGGGGCCGACGACGGTCAGATCCGGTCGATGGGTCCGTGCGAATTCAAGCAGGGCGTCGAGTTGGTCGGCGCCAACGGGCACATTTTCCACCGAGGCGCCGGATCCGGCCAGGCGTTCGAGGGCGGTTCCGGCATTCCCCGGCGCCACCCACATCCGCGAGATGCGGGCGGATTGGGCCAACTTCCAAACGAGGGCGTGTTCACGACCACCGGAACCAAGGACAAGCACGTTCATTGCGTACCCGGATGCAATCAGGAAGGGCCCGCTGACGGGAGTCAAAACGCGGCGGGCTGGGCCTACTTGGATTCCGGGGCAGCCGCCCTGGCGACTGAGCGCAGCACCGGTTCGAGCACCTGCCACACATTGGTGGCCACGCGGCGATGACCCTCGGCGTTCGGGTGAATCTGATCCGCCTGGTTCAAGGCGGCGACGCCACCGACGCCGTCGAGCAGGAAGGGAATGAGCGCCGTGGATTCCGATTTGGCCACGGCGGGGAAAAGTTCACGGAATGCCGTCGTGTAGTCGGGACCGAGATTCGAAGGCATTTGCATGCCGGCGATCACCACCTGGACCTTGGGGTACGCGGCCCGGGTTCTGTGGATGATGCTGACGAGATTGGACCGCGTTTGCGCGGGTGCGAGGCCGCGCAGTCCGTCGTTGCCACCCAGCTCGAGCACCAGGACGTCCACGGGCCGCTTCAGCACCCA
>CANGMO010000436.1 GCA_947454295.1 Verrucomicrobiota bacterium
ATGTACAACGTCGGCTTCCGCGACAAGGGAAGCCCGTTCCACAGCGGTGGTGGCAGCTTTGCTCTCTCTGGATTGGATGACGAACCTTTGCTCGGCACCACGGATCGTGTTTTCCGCTCCACCGGCAATGGCGGTCAGGAGGACACCGGCCTTCGCAACACCGTCTGCGCGTGGATCGGACAGCAGCTGCACATTCCCTACCTCCATTCCCACTACATGCAGCTCTACCGCAACGGCGGGCAGTTCTACAACCTCACCCAGGACGAGGAGAATCCGTCCGGTTCCTTCGCCAAGAGCTGGTTCCCGAACAGCGGCGAGGGGGATCTCTACAAAATCGCTGTCTGGTTTGAATTCCAGGACGACAACTCCGGGTTCACCAGCACCAGCGCGACCATCGAGAACTTCAAGGCACGCGACGGCAGCAAGAAACTCGCGCGCTACCGCTGGAACTGGCAGACCCGAACTTTGGGTGGAACGGCCAACAACTACACCAACATCTTCAACCTCGCGAACCTCGCCACCGACACCTCCACCAACTTTGTCCCCAACATCATGGCGGCGGTCGACGTGGATGAATGGATGCGCGTTTTCGCTTACGACCGGATCCTGGGCAACTGGGATTCCTGGACCTTCAGCGTGGGACAGAACATGTACATCCTGAAGCCCGACAACGACCGCTGGGTGCTGATGCCCTGGGACATCGACTTCACCCTGGGACTAGGAAACGCCGCGTCCGACGGGCTGATGAACGGCGGACAGGATCCGATCATGAACCAGTGGTTCAACGTCCCGGCCATTCGCCGTGCCATGTGGCGCGCCTACCGGGATGCGGTCAACGGGCCGCTGCTGCCGGAGAAATTCCAACCGGTGATCGACGCGCGGAGAAACTATCTGCTCCGCAACGGCGTGCCTGGACTCAGCACTCCCACCACGGTGGTCACCTACATGAATCAGCGGCGAACCTACATCCAGGGACAGCTCCAGACCGCCGATCCCGCCCAGTTCGCCATCACCACCAACGGCGGCGCCGACTTCAACTCCACGACCGCCACCGCCACGCTGAAGGGGACCGCGCCGTTTGCCGTGGTCGACATTGCCGTCAACGACGTGGTGTATCCCGTAACCTGGACCGACCAGGGCTCCTTCTCCGTCAGCATCCCCCTCACCGCCGCGGTGAATCCGATCCGTCTCACCGGACTCGACCGGCTGGGCAATGCCATCCCGGGGTTTGCGGCCAGGGTGACCATCTCCTACGCCGGCGCCATTCCACAGGCGAAGGACTTCGTCGTCATCAATGAGATCCACTACAACCCGATCGAGCCGGGTGCCTCGTTCGTTGAGCTGTTCAACCGATCCACGGCGACCGCCTTTGACCTTTCGGGCATGCGGTTTCAGGGCCTCGGTCTCACGGTTCCGGAAGGCACGTTGATTCCAGCCGGCGGATTCGTGGTGTTTGCCAAGGATCGCAACGCCTTCGCGGCGGCCTACGGATCCACCATTCCGGTCGCCGCCGAGTTCAGCGGCTCACTCGACAACAATGGCGAGCACCTGGAGCTGTCGGTGCCGGCAGGACTGGGGGGAACCAACGACCTCGTGGTGACCGATGTCCGTTATTCCAGTGCCCGTCCCTGGCCGACCAACGCCAACGGGTTCGGACCTTCGCTGCAGCTCATTGATCCGAGCCAGGGTTCGTGGCGTGCTGCCAACTGGACCACCGCACCGGTCGACTCCACGCTGCGCGTCACTCCGGGTCGCGCCAATTCGGTCCGCGCAACGCTCCAGCGCTTCCCAACGCTTTGGATCAACGAAGTATTGCCCGAGAATATCGGCGGGCCCACGGACGCAGCCGGTGAGCACGATCCCTACATCGAGATCTACAACTCAGGGAGCACCACGGTGAGCCTGGATGGTCTCTATCTCTCCAACGACTACACCGACCTCAATCGATGGGCCTTCCCCGCCGGAAAAACCCTTGGCGCCGGGCAGTACCTCGTCGTGTGGGCCGACAACCAGCCGGCGCAATCCAGCGCAACCGAATTGCACGCCAACTTCCGCCTCGCGCCCGGCACTGGCTCCGTAGCGCTGATTCGCCAGACCGATGTGTCGGCGGTCCTGGACTACGTCGACTACCGCGAACTTCCGGCGGGTCGCAGTTTCGGATCCATTCCCGACGGTGAGCCCCGTACGCGTCGATCCCTGTTCCATCCGACCGTTGCGGCACCGAACGATCCCGCATTCCCGAAGATCCAGGTGTTCATCAACGAGCTGATGGCTGCGAACACGCAGACCCTCGTGGATCCCGCCACCGGCAAATTCGAGGACTGGTTTGAACTCTACAACGCCGGCACCAATGCGGTGGACCTCACTGGCTATTCATTGACCCGCGATGTCACCGACCCGGGACAGTTCACCGTGCCTCCCGGATTTGTTCTCTCACCCGGAAACTTCCTGCTGGTGTGGGCTGACAAGACGCCGAAATCCAATTCGATTCCGGCCACCGAACTCCACGCCAACTTCAAGCTGAGCAAGACCGGCGGCCAGCTTTCGCTCTTCGGCCCGGACAGCCTTCTGGTCGACAGCGTCACGTGGGAGGCCCAGACGAACGACGTCAGCATCGGACGGATTCCCGATGGCGCAGAAGGTCCGCTCACGCCGCTGCAACCACCCTCGCCGTCGGCCGCCAACAGTATCATCGGCGGCAACCGTCCGCCCGTCATCACCGCCATTCCTCCGCAAACCATCGGTGAACTGTCCACGCTGCGATGGAGTGTGATCGCCTCAGATCCCGACGCAGGCCAGAGCCTGACCTACGGCCTGGGAGCCGGCACCCCGGCCGGTGCGGCGATTGATCCCGCCACCGGTGTTTTCACCTGGACGCCCACCGAGGAACAGGGGCCGGGAAGCTACGTCATTTCTATCACCGTTGCCGACAACGGAGCACCGCGTCGCGTCACCACCACCCGGCTGGCAGTCACGGTTCAGGAGGTCAATCAACCGCCCAAATTGGATCCGATCGCGGACGCATCGATTGATGAGGGCGTGCTGTACAGCTTCACCGCCACCGCCACGGATTCCGACAAGCCGGTGAATGCGCTCTCCTTCAGCCTGGATCCCGGCGCCCCGGCCGGCGCGGCCATCGATCCAGTTACCGGTCGGTTCACCTGGACTCCCACCGAGGCCCAGGGTCCCGGCGGTTACTCCGTGACCGTGCGCGTGCGCGACAACGGCACCCCGTCGCGGGACGACTTCCGGACCTTCACCCTCGCCGTGCGCGAGGTGAACAACGCTCCGTCGTTCGCGCAGGTCGGACCGCAAACGGTAAACGAAGGCGAGACGCTGCGTGTCAC
>CANGMO010000437.1 GCA_947454295.1 Verrucomicrobiota bacterium
GAAAAGGACACCGGGATCAAGGTGGCGGACTACCTCCCGATCCTTCAGGGGCAGGTGAGTTTTGCCGTGCTTCCAAAGCCGCCCGCCGCGGCGGGGTCCGAGGCCGAGAAAACCTCCGACACGGCTATGGTGCTGGTCATCGATGCCAAGGATCAGGCCGACGTGCTCAAGCAACGGCTGAGCGAGACCCGGCAAAAGCTCACGGAGGCCAAGAGGCCCCTGCGGACTGACAAGGTTCGCGACGTCGAGTTCACCACCGTCACCGTGGATCCGAAGGAGTCCAAAGCCCGTGCCGCAGCCAAGCCCGTCAAGGATCCCAACGCTCCGGCGGTCAAGGGGGCGGGGAAGTCCGGAAAGCCCGCTGCCGGGGACAAGGACAAGGACGCGGATGACGACGACGAGGATGACGACGACGCGCAGGGTGCGTCCCGGAAGATGGACCTGAGTTTCGGCCAGGTGGGATCCGCGCTGGTGATCACCGATTCGATCAAGTCGATTGAAGCCTTGGTGGCCGGATTGACCGGAGGCTCGGTGACTCCGCTGGCCGACAACGAGGACTATCGTTCCAGCGTGACGGCCGCCTCCCTCCGCGAGGCCTACGGGTTTCTGTGGGTGAACTTCAGTGCGGTGTACAAGTCCATCGAGTCGGGTGCCGATCAGCTCAAACCCCAGGCCAATGCCATGGGCATCGATCCGCGCAAGGCGCTCTCGGCCTTCGGTCTTCAGGGATTGAAGTCGATGACCGTGTCCGCCAGCCGCAACGCGGATGGTGAGTTTGCGACCTTGTGTCTCGGCGTACCGGAATCGGGTCGAACCGGACTCTTCAAACTGCTCGCGATCCAGGCCAAGGACTCCGCGCCGCCTGCGTTTGTTCCTGCCGATGCGGTGAAGTTCTCTCGCTGGCGGCTCGACGGGGCGCGCCTGTGGGCCTCCCTGGAATCCATGCTGCAGCAGGTGTCTCCGCAGCTCGGCGGATTCCTGCAGATGTCTCTCGCCGCGCTCGGCAAGGACAAGGATCCATCCTTCGACTTTCGCAAGAGCTTCATCGCGAATCTGGGCGATGACGTGATCAGCTACGAGAAGGCCCCCAAGGGGAACACGCTCGCGCAACTGGCTGCACCGCCCTCGGTGACGCTGCTCGGTTCGGGAAATCCGGAGCAACTGGCCGCCGGGCTGCGGGCCGCCGCGGCGCTGCTCCCCACCGGCTCCGAGGAACCGAAGGTCCGGGATTTCAATGGCAAGAAGGTCTACGGCATACGACTCGCGGCGGTGGGGCCTGGATCGGCGGGACACCTGGAGTTTGCCGCAGGCAACGGGTTCGTGGTCCTAAGTGATCAGCCCGCGATGCTGGAGGAATTCCTCCGCAGTTCCGAGGGAACCCCGAAATCGCTGCGGGATCTTCCCGGGCTTGCCGATGCAGCGGGAAAAGTTGGCGGCATGAGCCAGGGCATCTTTGGGTACGAGGATCAGCGTGAAGTGGCCCGTGCCAAGTGGGAGGCACTGCGTCAGGGCGATCTCACCAAGCTGGCGCCGCCGGGAACGCCCGCCAGCCAGGTGAAGTCGATGAAGGAACTGTTCGATCTCAGCCTGCTGCCGCCCTTCGAATCCGTTTCGAAATACTTCAACCTGATGGTGTATGCCGGCCGCTGGGATCCGCAGGGCTTCAGTCTGAAGGCCTACTCGCCGCCGGTGAAGTGAGGTCGGGGGTTCGCCATCGGTAGGTCGAACCTCCTGGTGAGCCGGGTGGTTGGGTTGAAAGGTTGAAGCGATGCAGAGTTGAAGCGGGAAGAGTCGGAGGCTTGGAGTGGCTTCCACTGGTGGCAGCCCGTTCGGAGTCCCGCCTTCAGGCGGTTTGGAGTGGTGGACGCGAACCGTCTGAAGACGGGACTCCAAGCCGGAGGGACTGCCCAAGGGGAGATGTCCAATTCCCTCGCGGGAGGATCACCCGCCGTCTGCGCACCCGCTACAGCAGGAGCCTCGCGCCACCAATCAGGGACATCGCACTGCCGAATTCGGATCGCGGGCAGCGAACGGTCACCCGGCTTTGCGGGAATCAGGATACAAATACCGATTGGGAATGTTTTGCAGCGGGGGAACGGGACGCCCGGCAGCCTTCAGCAGCAGCCGAAGGTTGTGATCGATATCCCTCTCCTTGCGCTGGAACTGCGGAAGCAGGCCCAGTTGCGCGTAGGAGATCGGGGTGACGTCGAATACAGTGGTTTCCCACTCGAATCCCTTGCCCCAGGTGATTCCCGCGAGCCGCACGTCCGGCATCGCGCCCGCTTCCAACAGCAGTCGCATCACGGGTTCGGAGCGGTTGGCGTTGGAGTTGACCGTGTGGAACAGCGGTGTGTGCCCGTTCAGGCCCCATTCATCCACCGCGGCGCGGGCATCCACTTCGGCTCCCGCCCGGAGGAGCGTTTCCGCCGCCGTCAGATTTCCGTACTCCGCGGCGACATGCAGTAGCGTGGCGCCGACCAGCGGCGTGAACGTGGACACGAGGCTCGTTCGATGACGTATCAAACCGGGATTTGCGGCGCAGGCGGCGCGGAGCGACTCGGCATCGTTCAGCAGCACCGGTGCAAGCAGCGGATCGTCGAGCGTCCCCCCGGCATCGAGAAGCAACCGCAGGCACTCCGGAAAGGCATCGGAGCGATAGTACATCTCGTGCATCCACTGGACTGGCGTGCGGCCGTTGATCGGAGCCGTGGGGCTGAGTCCTGCAGCCAGCAGCCTGCGGATGTCCGCTGGCTTGTGGCATTCCGCGGCGCCCAGGAAGTCGGATTCAAGCGGAGTCATGGGGATGGGTGATTGCGGCGAGGAATGGATCAGTAGGGCCAGACCCAGTCGAGAATCTCGTCGTTCTTCGGCTTGGGGTTCCTAAAGACGCCACCGTCGTCGATGCCGTTGTCTCCGATCGACCACAGAATGAACGTGTCGTCCGAATTCTTCCGATAGCGCAGCGGCTGGTGATCCATGATGTCGAGGGGCACTTCGGAAAGAAACGCTGGCACGAGTTCGTTGAGCGATGCCGGATAGTTGCCATGCTGCTTCCGAAAGCGTTCCACGGCGCAGGCCGTTGCAGTTTGGCTCGCCCGCTGTTCCGCGCGGACCGACTTGGCGACTGCCTTCGAAACCGCGGGCGCCAGCTGACGCGTGATCATCGTGTGCGGATTGGCATGGGCGGTCATGGTGGTGAGGGCGAGGTCCATCTTCGCCTCCATGGCTTTCAACTCTTGGCTGAATCCGTTGCGGTGGCCACTCTCCTCCATGGCGCGCGTCGAGCGAATGAGCAGACTGTAGTAGTTCGCCAGGTTCGCCTGATTCTGACGAATCAATCCGACCAC
>CANGMO010000438.1 GCA_947454295.1 Verrucomicrobiota bacterium
GCTCTACCTGCTCGAAGGCGGGCTTTTCTTTGGTCCGGTTTCCATGCTGGGGCGTGCCGTCACCGTGAACGCGCTGCTGCCGGCACATGGCGGAGGCGTCTGGGTGGGAACCGAGGGTGAAGGATTGTTCCGCCTTCATGGCGCCAAGTCTGCCCGCTGGACCGCGGAAGCCGGGCTCACCGATCGGTCGATTCGTGCACTGTACCAGGACAGAAAGGATGCGTTGTGGATTGGCACCGACTCGGCGGTGTTTCGATTTGATGGATCTCGATTCGTGCGACTGGGCACTTCGGACGGCCTCGCTGAGGGACCGGTGCAGGCGATTACCCAGGATCTGCAGGGCGACGTCTGGATCGGCACCGCCAACGGACTCAGTCGCGTTCGCGACGGCAAAGTGAGTCCGACGCCTGGTGCGTCCGCACTGGTGGGCAGCTCCATCCGTTCGCTCCTGCCCGGCGGTGCGGGCCAGCTGTGGATCGGAACCCAGGATGGTGGACTGCTGCGATTCAAGGAGGGAGGCCTCGTGCCCTTCACCACGCGCAATGGGCTTCCCGATGATTCCATCAACAGTCTGCTGGAGAGCGGCGGCAGCCTGTGGATGGGCACCGACAACGGAGTGTTCCGGGTTGCCGTGACGGAGCTCGAGGCTGTTGCCGAGGGGCGCAAAGTGCGTGTGGAGGGCACTCCGTTTGAGGTTCGTGATGGCCTCGCATCCCAGCAGTGCCCGGCCGGAAGTTCCACGGCAATTCAAACCGGGGACGGGGCGTTGTGGTTTGCCACGGCGCATGCCATGAATCGCGTCGATCCGTCGCAGTTGGCCACCAACTCGGTGCCGCCGGCGGTGTTGGTGGAGCGGATGACGGTGGATGGCGAGGATGCATTTACCAACCGTCGCAATTCCGGAAACGCCCCGGACGGACCGTCGCTGCGCGTGCCGGCGGGTCGTCGGCATCTCGAGATTACCTACACGGCATTGGATCTGACCCGTCCCACCCAGACCCGGTTCAAGATTCGATTGGAGGGCGCCGAAAACGTGGAACGGGAAGTGGGGAATCGCCGGGTCGCGTTCTACGACGGCCTCCCGCCGGGCACCTACCGCTTCCACGTCACCGCGGCAACGCGGGATGGTGTGTGGAATTCGACGCCCGCCTCGATCGACTTCGTCGTGAGTTCCTTCTACTGGGAAACGTGGTGGTTCCGCGGCGGCACCGGGCTTGCCCTACTCGTCGGTGGTGTGGCCCTGGGCCGCCGGTACATCGTCCGACGTGAGCGTGAAAAGGTGGCTAGGACGCTGCATCTGCAGGGCGTGGCGCTGGCGTCAGCCGGCGATGGTATCGTGATCTTTGAACCGGATGGCACGATGGTCTGGGTCAATGAAGCGTTCACCCGGCTCACCGGCTACGGCGGTGAGGAGGTGGTCGGGCGGAACATCGTCACACTCAATTCCGGATCGCAGACGCCGGGCGACTATCGCGTGATGTGGGACACGCTTGCCGACGGCAAGCCCTGGCAGACGGAGATCGAAAAGCGCAATCGCAACGGCTCCCTGTCGATCTACGAGCGGACCATGACGCCGGTCCGCGACGCTCAGGGTGGCATCACCCATTTCGTGGCGATCTATCGCGACATCTCGCAGCGCAAGCGCATGGAGCTCGCACTGGGGGAGAGCGAGGAGCGGTTCCGCACGTTGGCGCAGTCCACCCTTGAGGCGATTCTCATCTATGATGCGGACGCGATTCTCGAGGTGAATCGCGCCGCCGTGGAGGTGTTCGGCTATTCGGAGTCGGAGCTGGTGGGCCGATCCCTTCTGGAATTGATCGATGGAAGCGACCGCGCCCGTGCCATAGCGCACTTTGAATCGCTGCAGGATGCGGCGTGTGAACTTCGCGGTCTTCGCAAGGACGGCAGAAAGCTCGATCTCGAAATTCACTGCCGCCCCTGTCCCTTCCGGGGGCGGTCGGTCCGCGTCGCGGCGGCGCGCGACGTGACCGAGGCGCGCCTCGTGCAGCAGCGGATCCAGTCCCTGACCCAGCAGAAGGCGCTGGAAACGGAGCGAACCCGCATCGCCCGCGATATGCATGATGAAATGGGGTCGAGCCTCACCCGCATCACGCTGTTGAGCGAGGCGGCCGAGCTGGGCATGGAGAGTCCAGATCCCGCGGACCGCGCCGGTGCCCGCACCCGCCTGCAGCGCATCTCCGCGCTTGGCCGGTCGTTGGTGGTCAGCATGGACGAGATCGTCTGGGCGGTGAATCCGGTGAACGACACGCTCGAGGAATGTGCGAGCTACCTGTGTCACGTGGCTCCCGAACTCCTCAAGACCGCTGGGATTCAATGCCGGTTGACCGTGCCCGAGGTGTTCCCGTCGCGACAGGTTTCCTCCGAGGTGCGTCACCACCTGTTCCTGGTGGTCAAGGAGTCGCTCCACAACGTCATGAAGCACTCCGGCGCCGGCACCGTGAGCCTCTCGATGGACATCCGCGGCGACGAGTTCTGGCTGGTGGTGGCGGACGATGGGCGCGGATTTGATCCGGCCGTTCTTTCCCGGCGTGGAAACGGGCTGATCAACATGCGGCAGCGCATGGAATCCGTGGGCGGCGGCTGGGACCTGGAGAGTCGGCCGGGGGAGGGAACGCGCATGACGATCCACCTGCCGGTGCCGCCGAAGGTTACGGACTGACCCCGCTTCGTGTTACTGGAGCGTTGCCACCCGATGATGAAGTCACTGATAGTCGTGGCGTCATGCCGTTGAGGATTTCCATTGTTGAAGACGACGCCGAGATTCGGGATGGGATTGTCTTTCTGCTGAACAAGACACCGGGCTTCACCTGCGTGAACAGCTATCCAAGTGCCGAGGACGGGCTCATGGGAATTCCGCGAGACCAGCCGGATGTGGTTCTGATGGACATCAATCTGCCCGGCATCAACGGCGTGGAGTGCGTGCGACAGCTGACCGGCGCGATGCCGGATCTGATCGTGCTGATGCTGACGGTGTACGAGGATACCGACGCGATCTTCCAGTCGCTGACCGCCGGTGCTTCTGGATACCTCCTGAAGCGCACCTCCTCGGCGGAGCTGCTGGATGCCATCCGGCAGGCGCGCGAGGGAAGCTCCCCGATGTCGGGTCACATCGCCAGGAAGGTGGTGCAATACTTTCACCGCTCCCCGCCCGCCGGGCCGGCGCCTGCGGCGGAGTCGATGTCCGAGTTGTCCCCGCGGGAACTCGCCGTGCTGGAGCGCCTTGCCCAGGGGTGTCTGTACAAGGAGATCGGTGAGCAGTTGGGTATCAGCCTCGATACCGTTCGCAAGCACCTGGGACAGGTCTACAAGAAGCTCCACGTCC
>CANGMO010000439.1 GCA_947454295.1 Verrucomicrobiota bacterium
ATGACCTTCTGGTTCGCCTCGAACGAGCGCATGACCGTGATGAGGCTCGCCATCTCGGTAACCGGAGAGGTGTTGGCCATTTCAAGGAAGCCCTGACGGACCGAGGGCTGGGCGACATCGCGCGGGGCGATACTGGGATCCTTGGGCTTGAAGTAGCCGCCGCCGGCGGTCTCCAGAACCTTGGGATCTGCAAATTCAACAATGTGGATGCGTCCCTTGTTGTCGGTGCCCTGGCTGACGTCGCCGGACGCGGAGATCGAAGGGGGCGCCGGGTTGCGCGGATCCAGCTGGATCGGTCCGCCCTGCCCCATCACGAGATGCCCCTGCTTGGTCATCATCTGGCCCTGCGTGTTCACCTGGAACTCGCCGTCACGGGTGTAGGCCATCGAGCCATCGGGAAGCTGGATCTCAAACATGCCTGCACCGTCGATGGCGACATCGGTGCGGCCGTTCGACGCCTTGATCTCACCTGGAGTGAAACTGGTCACCGCCGTGGCGGACGGCAGCGCGTAGGTGGCCTTCTGGCCGCCCGGCAGAACAAACTTCCCCGACTCGGTGGCCGAGATGGAAATGTTGTTCTTCTTGAACCCGGGCGTGGAGGACGCCGCGAGATTCTCGGCGATCAATTCCTGCCAGCGCGAATGGGCATTCATCGCGGCGGCTGCCTGGTAAAGGCTGACGTTCATGCATTCCGGTGAAGCACCGGCCGTGCCACCTACTAAAACCCCATGTTTTCAGCCGTTTTGCTCACTTTCATCGCCGGGAATTCCCGGGGAGCGGCAATTCCTGCCAAGACTTGAGGCGGAATTTGCCGGCAGGAAGAAACCCGGCGGAGGAGGCGAAGGGTGGCAGGAATGCCCACCCTGCCCGGCACTCAATAGGTGCAGGCGATGCGATGCACCTCACCACAACCACACCGCACTTCAATGTGGGTGATGCGGTCGCCGTCACGCTCCACATGCAGCGTGGCAGGAGGGTGAGCTCCCGGGGCAGAGAGCACCGGAGAAGGAACCGAGGACGAGCCCATTGCGGCATGGGGCCGCGATGTGGACTCCGCGGACGGGGATTCTCCGGTGGAGAGCGGCGCGAACGGGCGGTCGGCGGGATTCCCCGAGTTCGCGGGAGAAATCGGCTGCTGCAGGCGGCCGCCGAGCGGAACGAAGGTGGAGGCGGGGACGATCTTCACGGCTACTTTTGCTTCTCGTTGCGCATTCGGAGCAGGACGGTGACGCGTCGATTGCGCTCGTCCTCCTTCCGCATCCCGGGCAGCGGTTCGGTGTCCCCAAATCCGGCCACCATGCGAATCTGTTCCGGCGGCACGTCGTGGCGGACCAGCTTCCGTCGGGCCTCATTGGCGCGCAGCGTTGAAAGATCCCAGCTGTCGACGCCGTCCTTCTTGGGCGTATTACCCGTCTCGGTGTGCCCTTCCAGTTCGACACCGAAATCATTGGTGAATCGACCCAGATGCCACGCGAGGGTTGAGAACACGAAATCTCCGTACGGCGTGAGATTCGAGGAATCGGCCTCGAAGAGCGGCTTCTGATTGCGGTCGAAAAGGCTCAACCGAAGACCGTCGGGAACGATGTCCACCTTCATCGGCGCATCGGTCATCTTGTCATCGGGATTCGACTGGATGGTCCGGATGATGTCCTGGGCGATGCGCCGAAGGACGTCGAGTTCCATGGCCGCAGGCGAATCGAAGTTGCCTCCGTTCTGGCGGGTTGCGAGGGCCTTCTTGGTGGGCATCAGACCCATCGAACCGGCGGTCATCGCCGAAAACTTGTGACGGAAGGACTTCGCCACCGCGTCCTTCACCGCCTGGTCCTGCGAGGTCAGCCAGAGCACGAGGAACAGCGCCATCATCGCCGTCACGAAATCGGCGTAGGCGACCTTCCAACTGCCGCCGTGATGTGCGTGTTTTTTGAGGGCCATGAGGGTCTCGATCCGTAAGGGTGGAGCCTTACTTGGCAGCCGCCTTGAGCATCTGCTCAAACTCCTCGCTGCTCGGCTTCATGTTGCTCGGGAGGCTGCGGCGCGCGATTTCCACCGCCATCATCGGGGGCGCCCCGTTGGCAAATCCGATGAGGGACTGGGAGATCGAACGCAGGTAGCACATCTCCGCCTGACCGAGCTGCGTGAGCGCCGCGGCCAGCGGGCTGATGAACCCGTACGCGATAAGAATTCCGAGGAAGGTACCGACGAGCGCCGCGGCGACGTGGTGACCGATTTCATCGATCGGACCGTTGATCGCGGCCATGGTGTTCACGATGCCGAGCACCGCGGCGACGATTCCGAATCCAGGCATGGCGTCGCCGACCTTGGTGAGCAGCTCGACCGGCTGGTGATGCTCCTCCTCATATGAGTTGAGCTCGGCATCCATGAGCGCACCCAACTGATCAGGCTTCACTCGGCCGTCCACCAGCGGGCGGATGGAGCTGCACAGAAGCTCCACGGCATGGTGGTTCTTCAGGAAGAGCGGGTACTTGGAGAAGATGGCGCTCTTGGTTGGATTGCTGACGTGGTCCTCAAGCGCGATCATGCCGTTGCGGCGAGCCAGCATGAAGATCTCGTACAACGCCTTGAACAGTTCGTCGTATCCGGCGCGGCTCACAGAGCCACCCTTGAGGGCGCCGAGGGTCTGACCCACGGTGTCGAGAAGGACCTTCTTCGGAGCCATGATGATCATCGCGCCGACTGCGGCACCGATGATGACGACAAACTCGGAGGGCTGGACCAACCCGGCCGGATTTCCGCCGGCGATCATGAAACCGCCGAGAACGGAGACGATCACAACGATCGCGCCAATGATGATTGTCATGGGGTGAAATCAGGCTTCGACCAGGCGGCGGAGACGGGCCCGCAGCGTGAGAATGGCCTGGGCGTGGATCTGACAGATGCGCGATTCCGTGACATTGAAGACCGCGGCGATTTCGCGGAGCCGAAGATCCTCGAAATAGTACATCGCCATCACCTTCCGTTGCATTTCCGGAAGCTGATCGAGCTGGTCGGTGAGCATCTCGGCCATTTCCGAGCGTTCGGTATCCTCGGAAGGATCCACCTGCGTGGGATGGGCGACGACCTCGTGATGCGTGCGATCCGGATCGTCCTCCGAATTCATCACCGCATCGAGGCAGACAAAGGTGGCGGGCCGGATCTCGTCCAGCAGCCGGAGATACGCAGTCGTGCTCAGGCCCAACGCCGTCGCAACCTCGGCTTCAGAGGGGGGTTCGCCCTTGGCGGTCTCAAGCTCGGCGATCATCGCCTCGATCTTGCGGGCCTTTTCGTGCACCGACCGGGGAACCCAGTCCATGCGGCGGAGCTGGTCAAAAATCTCACCGCGGA
>CANGMO010000440.1 GCA_947454295.1 Verrucomicrobiota bacterium
CGTCATCCTGGGTGCTGGCGGCCTCCATCGATTGCAACAGGTGGATGGCCGCGGACATCCCGCACTCACTCCGTGCCCGCTCGACCACCCGTCCGAGCTGTTCGATGTCCACCGGCTTCTCGAGGACAAAATCAGCGGAACGCCCACCCTGCAGGGCACTCAATTGCTCACGCACCCCAAGCGTCCCCGTGACGAGGATCACCGGCACATGCGGCGCAATTTGCTTGAGCCCCCCAACCGAGTCAGCACCCCGCTCCCCCTCCCCCAGATGATGGTCCAATAGGATGACATCGGGCGAGTGCCGGCGAAGGACCGCCCTGGCTTCGTTGATGGTGGTGACCGGTATCAGGCGGTACTGCGGGAGTGCCCCTGCAAACAGGTCGACTTGTAACGGATCATCCTCGACGACGAGAATGGTCCCCTGGCTGATTGATCTGAGAGCCTCCATGGCGTGGGTAGAATGCCTTGATTATGTCCATTGAAAATTGTGCAGATCAGGCACAGCCGATCCTCGAATGATCGTGCTCCGGCACGAATTCGGGCAGCACCAATTCAAAGCAGGTTCCCTGGCCGGGATTAGACCGAATGGCGAGTCCAATGCCTTCCTCAACGGACAGCGTGTGAACAATGTACAACCCCAGGCCGGAGCCTATTCGATTGTCGCGCTTCTTTGTGGAGAAGGTGGGATCAAACAGGCGATCGAGCGCCTCGGATCCAATGCCGGGACCGGTATCCTCAACCGTGACCGAAATCCACCGATCGGCTGCAGCAGGATATAGCAGCATGGCCTCGAACGTGACCATGTCGGCCCTGGCAACCCGGAGCCGGAGAACTCCGTGGCGATTCATTGCCTCCGCGGCGTTGACGATCAGGTTCATCAGAATGCGGCGGAACGCGGTGCGGGTCACCGCCGCTATCCACTGCTCGGAGGCCACGTCCAACTCGACCCCCACCTTGGGAAGAAACTCATCCTGCAGCAGCGGAATCAGGCTGGTCACCTCGGACGCCACCTCCACACGGCGAAATTCCGGACCCTCCCGACGGTCGGCACCAAACAGGGATTCCACAAGATCGCGAAGATGCTGGATCGATCCTTCGATATTGCGGACCCGCCTTTGGATTTCCGGCGTTTCACCGGAAAGGCGTGCGACAAGCTGATTCGACATGCGCACCGCGGAGAGATGGTTGTTGATGTCATGCGCCAGGCTCGCACTCAGAAGACCAAGTGTGTTCATCTGACGCGCCTCGGTCAGTTCGTCACGAAGTCTCACCAACTCCTTTTCCCGGCATTTCAACTCCACCTGCACCACCTCCAATCGCCCGGCGATTCGTCGCGCGTTTCGGCGCACCCGAACTACGTCCCAGACAATACCCGTCCCCCCGACAAGCAGCAGTCCGATCCACCATCCGGGAGGGAAGCCAGCGTGCGTCACCTCGTCCAATGTCCCGGTGCCGCGCACCCAATACGTGGACGTCAAAAGGAAGGACAGAGCCCCCAGTCTCAGTAATCGTGGAACCTGATTCGGGTACAGCGCAGCATCGTTTGCCCCCAATGCCGCCGGCCCTCCTTGAAGCCTGCGCATGGAGAAATCCATTACTCAAAACCGAGTGCTTTGCCCAGCAGGAAGATAGTCCGGCTGCTTGCTGGCAGAAATCCACCCAAGGCAGTGCCCGCGCAAGCGCCTGGGCGTCAATACAAGCCGTCTCCAGTCACCGACGGGCTGGGGTCGGCTGAAAATGTCGCCAGATGGCGAGCATGGTGCCGAAGATGGGGATGTGGAACAGGAGCGTTCCCCAGAGGATCATGGGGCGGAAGGTCTCCATCATGGGCTGCAGCTTTTGAACCTGCGCTTCCGGCAACCCCGAGGCGGCCAGCATCGCGCCCAAGTCCCCGCGCACCCAGGTAAGCCACGCCGAGAACAACAGCAGCAGCATGCTGACCGTGGCAATCCACCATCCCGAGGGCTTTAGCTCGTACGTAGCCCAGGCCGCGTAGGCCCAGAGTCCGGCGAGCACCACCGACACCAGCCCGCCGGCAAAGCCGGTCAACTGCGTGCCGAAAAACGGCATGTAGCCGTGATGGGTCAGCGCGCCGATCAACACCATCGGGGCCGATAGCGCGAGCCCGAGGCTTACGGTCAGCACCAGCGGCGGCACCCGCTCCGTCCAACCGGGCTGAGCATCGTGCGCCTCACAGGTAAGCCGAACGCTCCGCATGGAGTAGAACCACACCCACAGTCCCGGAATGGAAAGTCCAATGGGAGCGATGAACAGAAACGCACGGAAGAGCTGCACATGGACCATGACGCCCGCCAGCTCCGGGTTCTGGCTCTTGATGAGATTGGTGGCGATGGAAGCGGCGATGTCCTTGAGGAAGACGAACACCAAACCGAAAATCAGGAGCATCACAAGGAACGCCGACCACGAGAGAATCCCAAGCAGCGTCCGCGCCCACCGCCGACGCCGGATCGATCCGAGTCCGGCGGCAATCAATGTGGCGCCAATCCCGGCAAAGCCCATCGCGTTGGTGATCGTCTCCCCCCAGCGCACCGGCATGCCGGCAGCGGCGGCGGTGGGTTTCGCTGCGAGGACGATCAGCGGCGAGAACAGCAGAAACAGCGCGCCAAACACCACCGTGAGCGCCCCGAAGACGATCAGCCCCACGGTCATGTCGGTGAACTCGACAGAGGGCGGGGTGCGAAGCCGTGGCGGGTTCATGGGGTGGGAGGCGGCCTAGATGCTGAAATCCACGCCGGCGAGCGCCTTGGACAGCACGTCCTCCTGCTCCACCAGCATGGCAAAGGTGGTGGAGTCGAGCACGTCCGCGGTTCGATCGCGCACTTGGCGCATCACGGCGCGCAGCACGCAGGTCTTTTCATCGAGACAATCGCGACACGGCGCATACGCGGTCTGACTGACGCAGGCAATCGGCGCCAGGGGACCATCGATGAGACGGATGACACGGCCTAGTGTGATGGTCTTCGGATCGCGATTCAGCGTGTAGCCCCCGCCCTTGCCGGGGCGGCTGTGCAGGATGCCCGCGCTCTTCAACTCCAGGAGAATCGCCTCCAAAAACTTGCGGGGCAGATGCTCTTTTTCTGCGATGTCGCGAATCAGAATCGGCGTTCCCGGCTTCTGGCGGCAGAGATAGAGGAGGGCACGGATGCCGTACTTGGCCTTCTGCGAAAGCATTCAAAAAACGGTAGCAGCGGAAGGCGGTTCGGACGAGGCATTAAAACACCGTCCTGATTTGACCGATTGCGAAGCCGCCCGGGTTGCCTTTGGCATTCACCCCCGCGCCCGCTTCGGCCATGCTGATTTCGGCATGCGACTAG
>CANGMO010000441.1 GCA_947454295.1 Verrucomicrobiota bacterium
AACGCGCCGCTGCGCCAGGGGCTTTCGGGCTACACGTCTTGGATTGAGGAACTCGGGGAGGTGGCGCGTCCGCCGGATGCCACGTCCCTGCCCTTTCGCAATCTGCTGCCGGAGCCGCCGGTCAGTCAGCCCTACGGATAGAGATAGAGCGGCGCATCTGCACCGCGTCCGGGCCAATCACGTTGATTCACCCCGAGCTGCTTCACCAGCGGCAGCAGGGCCTCGTTGAATCGCAACTCCGCCTCCAGCACCTGCCAGCCGGCGGGAGCCCTCAACGACACGGTGAGCGCAGGGAGATTCAATGTGCGACACATCGCAAGCGCGCGATCCGACTGGTCGGCGGCCACCGCGTCTCCTGACGGGCGCAAAATCACCACCGGCGCCGGCCGGGCCGCGAGTTGTTGGAACGGGCCATGCGCAAAGGACAGCACGTCGAGGATTTGCGGCGGGGACCAGAAGAGTCCCTCCACCATCTTGCAGGCGAGGTTCTGACTGCATTGAGCCAGCGCCGGTGGAACCAGCAGGCGAAATCCGCTGGAGAGGACGGGCGCTTGATCCGCCAGGAAGGCCGCCAACGGGGACGGTGTCGGCTTCAGAATGGAATCCAGCTCGGCGGATCCGGCGGCCGGCGCGGAAGGCGCGGCGACACGCGAATCGAGCCACACGCGGGCGGCCAGAAAGCCACACGCGGGGCCGATCACGCGAATGAGGATCTCGTATTCATTTTCCAACGGGAACCGCACGATCTCGGTCCCTTCCCCTTCCCCTTCCAACTCCTGCAACGAGGCGGCGCGTTCGGCGTGACCCGACTGGATCAGCCCGGCTGTGGACGCTGCGGTGAACAGAACCACTCGGCCAAAGTGACGGCGGGCCGCCAGCACCAGCCGGACATTTCGGGACAGTCCCTGACTGAACAGCACCAGCGTGCGGCCACTGGCTCCCGGAATCGGAGCCCCGGTTCCGTCAAAGGCGGACAACGGCACAAACTCGGCAGGCTCACCAGTGCGGTTCAATTCCCACGCCAGAAACCGGGCATGCGCCTCGGAACTGCCGATTCCCGTGACGACAAAGGATTCGTGAGCCGCTGGACGGGGCGTACGGGAAGGCCAGGAGTCGACCATTTCCCGCAGATGTCCGGGAATGGCCGCCAGTCTCGCAGCCAGCACCGCGTGTCCCAGCGGGTCCGCCTGGGGTTCAGTCGGCGATGGCGTGGTCATCGAGGAAGATCCACTTTTCCACCTCCAGCCCGTGCTTGTTCAAGGCCGCAGCGTATTCGGTCTTCTTCACCAAGCTCGAGGGGCTGTTCATCACCATCTGCACCCGGGCGTTCGGCACGTGATGCCGCAACAGCAGGAAGCAGGCGTCGTAGTCGCGGCTGTCATAGTTGACGCCCAGCTTTCGATACGCCTCATCCGAGGACAGCGCGCCGCCCCGCTCGGTGAGCATCCGATCCGTGGCATGCGCCCCAAACCCGGCCCCACGGCCGTCGAAGTACAGCAGGCAAATCGCCCCCACGCCGTAGTGAACAATGTGGCGGACACTGCGTTTGAACTTGTCGCGGTTGTCCATGTTCGCCAGCGGGAACCGGTTGAACAGGGACTCACTCTGCAGGCGAATTACCGGCAGGTCGTAAATCTTCGGCTTGTTGTAGGTGAGCAGGACAAACTCGTGGCCGGTCACGATGTCGTAATACACATGGACGCGGAACCAGTACGGCGCGGTGAGCAATCCGACGAGGGGATCATCGGGATGCTCATGCCGGTAGCGGGCGAAGCGGTCGCGATTCAGTTGAACGATGAAGCGGTGGTCCCGGATCAGGTAGCAGTCCTTCACCAGCGGCATCGACCCGCTCATGTGGCGTTCGATGTCATGCTGGAATGATTTGAACTGGGCCTCAGTGATGAGGATTTCGCTGTCCACCGGCTTCACCGGCAGGAAGTAGCTGGCGGCGTAAATGAAGCGGTTGGCCTCCGGCAGCGCATAGGGCTGGAAGGGCTCCACCGGTTCCGGCGGGAGGGCAGGCTTCTGCACCTGCTCCGAGGGTCGCTTCAGAATGTGGCCGCTGGCGGCCTTGCTGGTCAGGTACGCCAAATTGAACGGGGAAGGCTCGAACTCCAGCGGCTCGGCACGAATCACCCGCAACCCGGCCGCGCTCATGGCCGAAATCTTGTCGGGATTGTTCGTCAGCAGGACAAACCCGGTCTTCTGCAGTCCCAGCAGATGACACACATGCGCCACGTCCTCGTAGTTGCGATAGTCCTTCTTGAGGCCCATCGCGGCGTAGGCTTGGAAGGTGGAGATCCGGTCGAGACTCGCCTGCACCAGCATGCGGTCGCGCGCCTTCGCGACGTAGCCTACTCCGCGCCCCTCCTGCATCAGGTAGAAAAGGATTCCGTTCCCCCTCTTCGCGATGACTTCCATCGCGCCCTCCAGTTGCTGGACGCAGTCGCAATCGCAGCCGCGGAGCGTTTCGCTGGTGACACAGGAGGAATGGATCCGCGTATGGAGCGACTTGGCGCGCAGGTTGCCGTGCGCGAGGGCGATAATGTAGCCCTTGTGAATCAGGTCCTGGAAGACGTGGGCCTGGAACAATCCCATCCGGCTTTCCACCGAGCAGGTGGCGACGAAGAGGGTGGTTCCATGGACGGGACGCTGGGTGGCGAGGGATCGGGAGGTGAAATCCAAAACACCCCGGCCAAGACGATTCAGGAGATCCTCCAATGAGAAATCGGTCCTGGACGCGGGTTTGCTTCGACGCACCGGTTTGGGTCGGCGGGCGGGCGCTGCCATGGAGGGAGCGTCCCCTCGAACCCCGCACACTGCAAGTGCGCGACGAACGAAACCTGAAAAAAGCGGGTAACCTCGACCGCTCCGCGGCGTAGAAGCCCCAAAACGGAGCATGGTTGCCAGGGAGTCTCGTCGCCGGCTTGAGCAGTGAGCCGATGGTTCGGAGCAGCCCCAGCAATCGCGTTCCACTGGAACCAATCCCACTCATCGCGATGAACACACCGCTCCGCTCCGCCGACCCGGCACGACTGCCGAACCAATCGGCCGCCAGACTATTTACCTGGACCCGGCTCCTTTGGATGCTGCTGGCCGTGTGGCCCGCCGTCCTCCGCGCGCAGGTCGCCGGCCCCATCGCGGTGTATCCCAATCCCTCGAGCATCGAGGTCGGCAGCACCCGCCAGTTCACCGCATACGTTCCCATTTCACCCAACACCGTAACCTGGCTGGTGAACGACATCGCGGGCGGTGACGCCACGGTGGGCACCATCAGCGCCTCGGGACTCTACCAGGCTCCAGCCAGCGCGCCGGCAGCAAACGTCGTGACG
>CANGMO010000442.1 GCA_947454295.1 Verrucomicrobiota bacterium
CGAAGGACGGTGAAGTGCTGCTCCTCGAGGGCGCCGATCTCCTCACTTGGCTCGCCATGTGGGCGCACGGCCAACGGCTTGAACTGACCGGCAAGGCGACCAACCTGCAGTTCCACGGTCAGCTCGCCGAATTGAAGCCGCATCTCGAAACGGTGGACGGGGATCTCAGCTTCACCCATCTCCTCGCGCTTCCCGACGGTCAGGTGCGTCCGCTGGCGGAGTGCTTCTTCATGGTCGGCTCGCCGCAGCTGGTGCTCGTCGAAAACGAGTTCTACATCCTGCGCAACGCGCCCCCGGCCAGCCTGCTCGGAGCCTGGGCCCAGCGACCGGTGCTGCCGGTGAAAAAACTCTCGCATCGTCTGCTGAACGAACTTCGCAAGTCGCAGACCACCAAGCCGCGCACGAAGTCCACCAATGGCGATGCCCATGCCAATGGCGACAATGGTCACAGCAACGGCATCGTCGCCGCCACCGAGGCCGACTGGAGCCAGCTGTGCATCACGCACACCGCGCAGCCGCAGTTCGTGTTCGAGCTGGCCGACGAAGTGGTCCGCCTTCGACTCCTGGCCCGCAGCGATCGCGACGGCTCTGAATGGCAGTGGTCCGGTCATGAGTGGTCGCGCACCAAGCCGGCCTCCGGCAACGCCGACCGCCCTGAACTCATCGACGACCCCCGCGTGCACGCCGCCATTCAGTGGCTGCAGCAGCTCGACTGGTTCACGCCCGACCCCGGCCTGTGGGTGGGTGACGCCAACGAGGCGTTTCTCAGCCAGCTGGCCAACGCCTGGCCCGACCGTCCGCGCGAGGCCGAGTTCCTCGGCAACCCCGGATTCCAGCGCCTCTTCCTCAATCGCAAGCTGGTCAAACCGAAGCTGGTGCTCAAGGGCTCGGGCATCGACTGGCTGAGTGTCAGCGCGGAGTGGGAGGTCGAGGGCATGAAGCTCTCGGTGGCCGACGTCCAGCGTCTGGCCGCCGCGACCACCCGGTTCGTCAAGCTGCCGGATGGCGGCTGGGTCGAAATCGACACCGACGCCAACCGCAAGGCGCACGAGACCGCCGCCACGCTCGGACTCGAGGGGCTTAGCGCCGACGCGCAAAAGGCCTCGCTCATCCACGCCACGCATCTTGATGAACAGACCCTCGCGGATCTGGGCGCCGAGAAGGCGGTGGCCGCGCTGAAGGAAAAGCTGCGCAACTTCAAGGGCGTTCCCGACACCAAGCTGCCGGACAACATCCGCGCCGATCTGCGTCCGTACCAGAAGGACGGCTTCGACTTCCTCGCCAACCTCTCGCGGTTGCACCTCGGCGGCATCCTGGCCGATGACATGGGTCTTGGAAAAACCCTCCAGACCCTCTCGTGGCTCACCTGGTACCACGACCAGCACAAGAAGGACCGCAAGCCCTCGCTCGTTCTGTGCCCGGCCTCCGTGCTGCACAACTGGCGTCGCGAGGCGGAGAAGTTTACGCCGCACTTCAAGGTGCTCGTGCTGCAGTCGGGGCAGGCCCGCCACAACCTGCGGAAGCAGATTCCCGAGCACGACATCGTCGTGACCAACTACGCCATCCTCCGTCGCGACCTCGAGGAACTCTGCAAGTTCGAGTTCCGCGCGCTGGTGCTGGATGAGGCGCAGTTCATCAAGAATCCGAACGCCCAGGTCACCCAGGCGGTGAAGGAGATTGAATCGGAACAGCGCCTCGCCCTCACCGGCACGCCGCTGGAAAACCGGTTGCTCGACCTGTGGAGCATCGTCGACTTCATCCAACCCAACTACCTGGGCAGCCAGGCGAGCTTCCACGAGACCTACGAGCCGAAGGGCAATGGTCCGGAGTGGGAGTCCAACACCGCCCGTCGCCGGCTCTCCGCGCGGCTGCGTCCGCTGATGCTGCGCCGCCTCAAGAAGCAGGTAGCGAAGGACCTCCCCGACCGCATTGAGGAGCGCCGCGACTGCGAGCTGGGTGACGAGCAGCGCAAGCTGTACCTCGCCGAGCTGCGCCGCAGCCGCGAGCAGGTGATGAAGACGCTCCAGGAAAAGGGCGTCGCGAAGTCGAAGATGCACGTGCTCGCCGCGCTCACGCGCCTGCGTCAGATCTGCTGCCACCCGCGGCTGGTCGGAAACGAGAGCGCCAGCGGCAAGACCGATACGCTGTTCGAACTCCTTGAGCCGATCCTGCAATCGGGCAACAAGGTGCTGCTGTTCTCACAGTTTGTGGAAATGCTCCGGCTGCTCGAGAACGCCTGCAAAGAGCGCGGCATCAAGACTCACATCCTCACCGGCGAAACCAAGGGGCGTCAGGAAGTCGTCAACGCCTTCCAGGCGGAGACGGAGGCCTGCGTCTTCCTGCTGTCCCTGCGGGCGGCCGGTACCGGACTCAATCTCACGACGGCGAGTTACGTGGTGCTGTACGATCCGTGGTGGAATCCCGCCGTCGAGGCCCAGGCCATCGACCGTTCCCACCGCATCGGCCAGACCCGCACGGTCAACGCCTACCGGCTCATCGCGCCGGGAACCGTGGAGGAGAAGATCTGGGAACTGCAGCAGCGGAAGTCGCAGACGATTTCCGACGTGCTCGGCGAAGAGGGCTTCGCGAGCAACTTGTCGAAGGACGATCTCGAGTACCTCTTCAGCGAGGACTGATCGGTTGGCGGCGTCAGGCCGGCTTCGGAGTTTCGGGCAGCCTCACCACGATTCGCGGTGGGGCTGCCGGAGCCCGCTTCACCTGGGTCGCTTCAATCTCCGCACTCTCGAACGACCACAGCTGGGCGCTCGCCCCGTAGGCCTCCGCGGTTCCGGGAAATTCACGCACCAGCCGATTGAGGATCCGGGTGGCACCCTCGCGATCGCCCAATCGCTTCAACCGCCAGCCCGCAACCATCGCCAGACAGGCGGGGACACGCGGTGGCGGCACCTGATTGCGGGCGAGTGACTCCTCCAATTCCCGCACCGCGGTGCCGAACTCGCCCAAATCATCCGCGAGAATCTTCCAGCGCTGCTCGCGCAACGACCAGTCGTCCGGGGTGGTCTCGAGTCGCGTCAGGATGCGGGTCAGCCGGCGCCGCGCCGCCGCCCGCGCCTCGGTGGGGGACGATGCCGCCGACGCGGTTGAAGGCACGGATGGGGCAGGGGACCGTGTCGAGTCCGTTGCTGCGGCACTGCGGTTTGGCGACGGGAGGGGTGCCACGGGCGAATCGCTGAGACTGGGAAGGCGCAGCGTTCGCGCCGTGCGCTGCTCCTGAAGCTCCTCGCGATCCAGCGGCAGCGTGGCAATGCGCTGTTCCGCAGTGCGGGCAAATGGAGTTCCCGGTGCCCGTCGAACCACTTCCTCAAG
>CANGMO010000443.1 GCA_947454295.1 Verrucomicrobiota bacterium
AAAGGTTGGTTTAGGATGTGCGCCTGCCCAGGCGACGCCATGCCCACAGTGCGGGCGCCAGCGGCGTGTACAGGGCGAAACATGAATCCGGCAGCGACAGCACCCGCCAGTTTTCGGGCATGCCGAGCAACGGGCGGAGAACCGCGGCGCGTTTCTTCCAACCCTTGCGAAGCCGCATCTGATAGGCCAGTTGTCGAAACACCTCGATCACTCGATCGCGCTCCGCATCGGAGGACTGGATCATGCGCCACGCTTCCCGAGTGAGACGGGGTATTCCGTCAACCTCTTCGATCGGAATACCAATCGCTGCCGGCGTTGGGATCCCGAACAGTCGCTCCGCCAGTAGCGCGCCCTGCCACACGCAGGTTTCAACGCCGTGAGTCCGGGCGAGCTGCATCAGAGCCGGCCAATCCATGTCGGGTCGCTGCAGGAGGAGCGAGACGTCGACGAGCCAGAACAGGCGAAACCAGGCATGCCCTGCGCCGTGAACGAACAGGTAGAGGAATTCGAGTGTCTCCGGGAGACGGGCGATCGTTGTTCCTGCCAGCTGCGTCGCAGACGCACTCGAAACGAGTTCGTCGGGCGACATCTGGTTCAGTCCCGACAACCGCCATTCGATTTCGAGCCGAACCGAGGCCGACTTGTTGAGGTATTCGAACTCGTGCTTGAGTTGCTGGAAGGCGGTCCACTGCCGCGGGGTGAGTTCGAACGACGGCTGGCTTCGGCGATACCCGGCAGCGCGAAGCACCCGATCTGCCGCAGGAACCGCTCCCGGGTGAACCAGCAGATCCAGATCCCCGGAGTGCCGAGCGCCCACCTCCCCGTAAAGGGTTCGTGCCAGCAGCGGCCCTTTCACACTCACGAATTGAACCCGCGCCTCGTTCAGCCGGCGTGCGATTCGCACCAGCTCCGCACTCCGAGTTAGCGACAGGGTCGCATTGCGCTGGTCGGCATCGCGCAGAACGGCTTGATGCGTTGGAGGGAGACTGGCCAGGAAATCTCCGTCTAACCGTCGGGAGAGAAACGGGCCGACTCGATGGCGCCGAAGCAGATCTGCGAGTGAATTCGCATCGATAGGTGGCGACTTGCCCCCATCATCGGTCCCGGCTCCCAGCGCGTTCTGTAGCAAGGCGATGAGCCACCGAAGCCCTGGCGTCGCCGACCCGGTATCCACATCATGCTGGATGCGGCGGAAACTCATGAAGGTCGAGGCGCGTTTGCCTGCATCAAATGGCGATAGGCTCCGCCTTCCTTTCGGGAAAGCTCATCCGGGGTGCCGGATTCCACCAAGTGTCCATGATCCAGCACCACGACCTGATCCGCCTGTTGCACCGTGGAAAGCCGGTGGGCAATCACCACCAGGGTCAGCTCCCCGTGCAACCGATCAATCGCCTCCTGGACAAAGCGTTCGTTTGCCGTGTCGAGGGAACTGGTGGCCTCATCGAGCAACAGCAAGGTTGGACGCCGCAGCAAGGCGCGCGCAAGAGTCAGGCGCTGGCGCTCTCCTCCGGACAGGCGCACACCGCGGTCACCGACGATCGTATCGAGTCCCTGCGGCAGCCGTGCCACGAATGTGTCCGCGGCAGCGGTTCTTAGCACCGCGTGCAGCTCGTCGTCGGTGGCATCCGGTTTGGACCAGAGTAGGTTGGCGCGAACCGTATCGTGAAACAGGAACGGTTCCTGTGGAACGTAGCCGATAGAGTTGCGCCAGTCCGCCAGCACGCCGCCGTTCAGCGGCTGTCCGTCCACCGAAATCTCCCCCTCCGCCGGCGTCAGTAGGCCCAACATCAGATCGGCGAGCGTGCTCTTCCCGGAGCCGGACGGCCCGACCACGGCGGTCATCTGGCGGGCGGGAATGCGTAGGCTCACCTGGTGGACCGCCCGGCGCGAGCCCTCGGGGTCATAGGCAAACGTAACCCGCTGCACGGACAGCGCGTGCTGAAGTTCAATCCGGTTGCCGCTGGATGGGACGGATTCGCGCGCGGCCTCCAGCCGCTCCAAGAGCGATTGAGTGGCGGCGTAGGCGGGCAGCTGATTCAAAATTTGCTGCCAGGTGGACTGGATGGCGCCAATCCGTGGCAGCAGCCGCGTGAAGATGAATACCATCAGCACAAGCTGACCGGTACCAACGCGAGCCCATCGAACGGCAGCGACCAGAAAAGCCATCAGCGCGAGCCAGCCCGCAATTTCAAAAACGGATCTGGAAACGCCGGTGAGCTGACGAGACCGGACCTGGTGATCGGCCAGCTTTGCCGTGGTTCGCCGGAAGAGTTCTCCATGCTGTTCGCCCCGTCCGTGACTCTTGGCCACCTTAAACCCCGCAAGGTGCTCCGAAATGGAGTGATTCAGCTGGCGGCGCAACTCCTGCCCCGTGACTCCGGCTTGGTGCGATCGCCGATTGAATGGGCGCATGGCCAGTGCGACGAGCAAACCACTCGCAATCGCCAGCAAGGTGAGCGGCACCGAGCAGACCAACGCCATCGTGCCGTGAATCAACGCCAGGGCCACCAGGCTTGCGAGCGCGAGCCCCTGCTGGGCTGCGAGGCTGGCGTGATCTACGTCCTGGGTCAGCGTTCGAGTGACCTCCGCAGCCTTGAGTCGGGTGAAGGACAGCCAGTTCGCCTGCATCAAGGCGGTGTATAAATCCGTGCGCAACCGTGTCGCGAAGCCCGTCTCCAGTTCGCTGTTGAGACGGTCGGAGATGCGTTTGAGGAGGGACTGAACGATCAAGAGGCCGGCAAATCCCGCCAGCAGGCTCTCAAAGCTGGGCGTCACCCCGGCAACCTGAAACAAGGTGCGCCATCCGTTTCCAATTCGCCCACCGAGCTGGACTGGGCCCAGCCCCAGCTGCTCGATGATCGGCATCAGAGTTACCAAGCCTGCGGCTTCCAGCAGGGAAACCGCAATCAGCAGGCACAACGCCCACACCAGACGTGGTCCGGCATGTCTCCGAAATCGATGGAAGAGGGCGGCGGTCATCGGGGAGTTGGCCTGCGTGGAAACCCTGTGACTCCGGAGACTTGGAGAAAAGAAAAAGCGATGGGTGACACCACGCGGGGTCGTTCACTGCTTTACGGACCGGTTCCCCCCGCCCTCCTCCGTCCGCGGCGTCCCCACGCGACGGCGGAAAGCCCTTCGTATTCTTGCGTATGGAGGCTGGAAGGCGGTTCAGGAGACTTGCAGGAGTACGGCTCGCTCCCTTGGAACTAGGGCTTCGTCAGGGTTGCCCCGATTTGCCCAAGTTTTGGTAAAGGTGGTTGAGAATGGCCTTCCAGCTGCTTAATCCTAAGGAGTGGTGCCGGCCTAGTGACGAGTGGGCAACCGG
>CANGMO010000444.1 GCA_947454295.1 Verrucomicrobiota bacterium
AGGGTTCGGCACGCCAGTAGGTGGTCGACGTATCCACGGGCAGAAGGATGCCGTTTTCATCCTTGAGCGGAGGCGTGATCACCGAACCGAAGGAGAAGTTGACCCGTCGGCTGATGTAGGGGGCGCCAATTTGGGCCCGGCGGAGGACCATGAGCACGGTTCCGCCCGAGGTGGCGGCCGGAAGCTTCATCTGAATCGCTAGGTTCGCGGAAAAGGGAGTGGCACCCGCCTTCAACGCCGCGCTGTTACTGATGGCCTGCCAGTCCGCCAGCTTATTGCCCACGGTGGCCCCGAAGGTCATGAGCCCGGTGAACTGTTTGGGTGCCGCTGCTCCCAGCGTGCCATCGGGCTCAATGGACGTCGGCTGTTGGCCGTTGGATCCGGCCGGAGCGGGCGGGGGGGCGAGAGTCGTGGAAACCGGCAGGCCGCGCAGGTCCCGATAGTTGAAGGGCGCCTCGGTCTGATGGAACTCCAGGGGCAGGGATATTCCCCAAGCACTGGTCAGCGATGCGACCCAGCCGCCGGCGACGGTGGCGAGCAGGACTCGAAGTATCCGGTTCATAGGATCACGGGGGGACTCGGGAAAAGGGGCGTGGGACGGTTCGGACGGTGGACTCTCGCAATTTCGCAACGTTTGTCGAAATGACGGGCCTCTTCAAAATCGAGCAGAAGGTTCAACATCCGAATTACTGCACACGCATGATGTAGCCGAGCGCGTAATACGGGTTGAGCACAGGAAAAGGAGTGGAGCTTCCCCCGCCCGTGCCGGAAGTATTTCCATTCCCTGTTTGCATAAACCCACCGCCAAACCGCAACACGTCAGCAAAATTACCTCCACCAATTGTGGTGCTAACCCTCACAGGGTCGTTAGGAGGAAAGGTCCAATTATAAGTATGGGCGTGCGCCGGCAGGTTGTCGGCGGTAGCGAGGATTGCGTTAGTAGATCCCCCTTTCGCGCCAACTGCGTAGGTATTCCCCGCACCGATCACAAAACGGTCCCGCAAATCCGGAGTGATCTTGCCGCTGACGGTTTGGCCATTGCAGAGGGCCCACCCTGAGGGAATGGAGGCAATGGTCCCCGACCACATGATAATGCCGCCAATCGGGACCGTCCCGGCCGCATTGAAAGCGCCGGTGACGTTGAGGCTTCCAGCGACGGTAACCACGGTGTCCGTTGCGGTGATGACCTCTGCCCCCGTGTTGCTCACGAGTTTGAGGGCGTTTTGCGCCAGCAGGGCATAGGGCGAGGAAAGGAGGCGGAGGCGTGGCGTGATGTCCACGTTGGCGCCGGCATTTCCAATGCCCTTCACGGTGATGCCCACGAAGCGGTCGGAGGCGTCGGCGCCTTTGAACAATCCAGACAGGTCCGTATGGGCCACACCGGAGACGGCAGCGCCTTCGCCAAGCAGGACGCTGAAGTATCCCTTGTCCACCGTGACGGTCTGCTGTTCACCCCAAATGATATTGGCGGCGGCGGAACCGGTCTCGCTGTTGAACACGGTGAAAATGACGTCGTAGTTCTTGGGCGCCGCGTTGCCCAGGGCAACACCGTCGCTGCCGACCAGGAATCCCTGATAGGTCATGCGCGCCGGGGGATTGGGCGTAGCCTGGGCCAGTGCCTTGGCGGGCATCAGGGCGATGCCGGCGATGGCGACGGCGGCGGCAAGGGCGAGAGCTGACCGCAGTGGGCCGCTCGACTGGAGACGGGATGAGTTGTTCATGGTGGCTGGGGAAAGGCGGTTCTCGGAAAAAAGAAGGATCGAAATGCGGTCGGAAAATGTCGGATTGATACGTGGGCGCTCAGGGAAGCTGAGTGACTGTCGGGATCTCGGAAACCCGGTTCAGGGTGAACACACCCCGGACGTCGAACCGGCGGGTGTCAAAGGTGTTGCCAGCACGCGCCAGCCCCTGAATCCGGATCGTCTCCACATAGGTTCCCGAAAGATCGAGTCCGGAATTCACCAAGCTTTCGAAATCATCCTCCGGAGGTGTAACCACCAGCGTGATTTCGCGGACGATGGCGTAGGATTCGGAACCCTGGGGGAGTTCGTTCTTGAAGGTGGCATCCAGATTGTCGTGGTCCGGATGGTAGGTGTGCAGGAAGGGATTTGACGCGTGGTCGTTGAAGTCGTTGGTCAACCGTGTGGTGACGGTTCGGCCCAGTCCCAACGGCCCGTCAAAGGTCCAGCCTGGATTGTCCGAGGAAAACGGAAGGTGGGTCGCGCTGATGCGTCGCGCACTTGCGAGCAGGCCTGCGGCGAGCGTTTCCTCCCGTTTTGCGATGATATTATTGGTCGCCGCATCGTAACCGAAGAAGATCCGCTGAAACAGGGAGGCGGCTCCAGAAGTGGGATTGTGAACGATCAAACGCAGCGGAAACGGGGAGGGGACCGGGGTCAGATTGGTGATGATGTTGCTCACTACATATTTCCCCTTGTTGTCCTTGATCAAATTGTTGCCGGTGTCCTTTTGATAGGTCACCAGGTACTGGCCAACGCCCGTTACGGAAGCGGTGCCAACCCATAGACCCGCTGATGAAGCGGTCGTGGCTGAAACCGCCATGTCGGTTCGGATTTGTCCGAGGGAATCGGTGAATTGGAGCACGCCGGCAAACTGGTCTCCCGCCGTTCCACCCATCGCGGACCTGTCCAAGCCCAAAACGATGTCGCCATCCGCGCCGAGCTGGCCGGCAGGGGCGAGCGTCAGGGTCTTTGGCGTGTTGAGTGCGAGTCGGGTGTAGGAATAGGTCAGGGTGGAAGGATCCTGATTTCCGCGAACCATGATGGGCGGAAGTCCTGCAATTGCAGGCTGACCCTTGGGAGGCGCTTCCGAAGCGCGCAGTGTCAGACTGACGGTCAGGGCAGACGCAGTGAGATTGCGAACCCGGAAACTGACGGAGCTGAGTGAGGTGCCGTAGGCGGCGCCGGAATTGGCCGAGGTAACATCGAAGGGGCCGAAGTACCGGTTGTACACTTCGCCGGCCCGGATCCAGTAGGCCTGGCCGCGGGTCACCGGTGTGGTGCGCAACGTAAAGACACGCAGGGGATTTCCTGCACCCAATGCCCCGCCGGCGTATCGGTAGATTTCACCCTGCTGGATGGCCGGAACGGGGCTGAAGAAGGTGTCGAAGGACGGCGGGGTGGTGGTGACGGTGGGGAAGCCGAAGAAATTAAGTCCGGAGGTGGACCATTTATAGTTCGGCATCACCGGGCGCCCCTTGATGCTCAGCGTGGTGTCCGCGGTGCAATGGACGAGATAGGCCGAGTTGGGAGTAAAGCGGGCCAATTCAGAGGTGCCACTTGCGGCGGCCTTCCAGCTGGCCCA
>CANGMO010000445.1 GCA_947454295.1 Verrucomicrobiota bacterium
CCCGAAGCGCATTGAGAAGGAACTGGCAGGCGATTGCTGCCAGCAGCAGTCCCATGATTCGCGTGGTCACCCGCAGTGCGATGGGGCTGATCCACCGGCTGCCTCGGCCGCCGATGACGAGAATCATGTGGCTGGCCGCGCAGACTACCAGGATCGCAGCGATCAGCAGCATCCGATGCACGAGCGTCTCCGCCTTGGCCTGCAACAGAATCACGGTGGAGATGGCACCCGGACCCGCCAGCATCGGGACGGCCAGCGGCGTGATCGCAATGTCCTCCTTGGCGGTTCCGGCTTCGGTCTCTTCCCTGGTTTCGTGCACCCGCGACCGCTTGGCGTTGAGCATGTCGAGGGCGATGAGCAGCAGAACGACGCTGCCGGCCATCTGAAACGCGGGAATGGTGATCCCCAGGAAATGGAAGATCCAATGTCCGGCCAGGGCGAAGGCTATGAGCAATCCGGCGCAGACCGAGCAGGCCAGCCGCGACATGCGATCCCGTTCCGCGGGGAGATTGCCAGCGGTCATGGCGAGAAACGCCGGCACCGTCGCGATCGGATCAATGATCACGAACAGCGAGCTCAACGCCAGCAGGGTGTACTCGGTGAGACTCACGCCCGGTGAACCTGACCGAGAATCCGCGACCAGGCAACTGGCGCTGCCCCGTCGATCAGCGGGTCACCTGGACGCCGCTGGCATCCGCGCGCAGGACTTCGAGACGCGATCCGGGCAGGGCGCGCGCCATGGCGCGGGCGACCGCGTCGGCATGATCAAGCGTGAGGCAGATGATCGTCGACCCGCTCCCACTCAGCCAGCCGCCGACGGCCCCGGCGCGTTCGCCGGCGCGAATGACCGAGGAGAGCTGGGGAATCAAGGCCTCGCGATAGGGTTGGTGAATCCGATCGTCGAAGCATCCGCGCAGCGCCTCGAGATTTCCCACGGCGAAGGCGGCCGTGATCAGGGCCACGCGGGTGAGGCAATGGACGGTGTCCGCCTTGGAGAATTGTTGGGGCACCAGCTTTCGGGCCGCGGGTGTGCTGACCTCGAAGCTGGGAATCAGCGTCACAAAGCGGGCCTGGGCGGGCAGGGGAAAGCGAATGGCCCGGGCCACGCCCTCCACCATGGTCGATGCGGTAAATCCGCCAAACACCGCCGGCGCGGCGTTGTCAGGATGGCCCTCGAGCGTGCTCACGAGCTCGAACAGGCCCTGCCGGTCGAGCGGTATACCGGCGAGGACATTGAGCGCGGCGACGCACCCAAGGCGGGCCGTGACACTGGATCCGAGTCCACGGGCGATTGGGACGTCGCCTTCCAGCCGAATGTGGAATCCATGCCGGCGTTTTTTTGCCCGCTTGAAAAAAGCCTCGGAGGCCTCCGCGAGCATCGCAGTGGCGCCATCGCGTGCGTCGTCGGCGATCGGTGAATCAATGCGGATGGCAGTTCCAGGGACCGCTTCCACGCGAACTCGGTTGTAAAGGCGGAGGGCAATGCCAAGGGTGTCGAATCCCGGTCCCAGATTGGCGGTGGTGCCGGGGACACGAACGGTGGCGGATGCAGAGGCGGGGGTGCGCATGGATGAGTGCAGATCGAATCGTGGAAATCACCGCACGGAGGGGAAGATCAGTCCTCCGCTTTGGGATCGCGGTCAAGGAGATCGGATACCGCCCGCCGCGGACTCTTGCCCTCGTAGAGCATCGCGTGAACTTCGGCGATGATGGGGCAGTCCACCTGTCGACGCCGGGCGAGTTCATGGGCGCTGCGGGTGGTGGGGTAGCCTTCCACCGCCGACGCGCTGGCGGCCAGGATGTCGACCGCACGCTCTCCGCGCCCGATCCGTTCGCCGAAGGTCCGGTTGCGGCTGAGCCGGCTGAAGCAGGTCACCGTCAGGTCGCCGAGTCCGCTGAGCCCCGAAAGCGTTGCCGCGCCGGCGCCGCAGGCCAGCGCGAGCCGGGTCATTTCCGCCCGCCCGCGCGTGACCAGCGCCGCTTTGGAATTGTCGCCAAAGCCGAGGCCGTCACACACCCCCGCGGCAATGGCGATGACATTCTTCAACGCACCCCCGAGTTCAACCCCGGTGAGGTCGGTGCTGGAGTAGATCCGGAATGAAGGACGGTGCAGCACCGCCTGAACCTCACGCGCATGGGCCGGATTTTCCGCGGCGGCGACCACGGCAGTGGGGATGTCGCGCGCCACCTCCAGGGCGAGCGACGGTCCCGAAAGGGCGCAGGGAACTGCCGCGGGCATCGTTTCGGAAAGGATGCCGGTCATGGTCAGTCCGGTCTGAAACTCAATCCCCTTGGTCACACTGACCACCAGGCCTTTGAAGTCCGAAAGCTGGGACGTGATGCTGCGGAACGCGACGCTGGGCACCGCCAGGACCAACAAATCCGCCGCCGCCGCTGCCGCCTGGAGTGACGGATCGAGTTTTAATTCAGACGGCAGGGGAATTCCGGGAAGGTAGCGTTCGTTGCGACCGGTGCGCGACAGCTCCGCGAGGTGATCCGGATTGTGTCCCCAGAGCGTCACCGCGTGAGCATTCCGCTGCGCCACGAGGGCGAGTGCCGTGCCCCAGGCCCCGGCGCCGATCACCGAAACGTTCACTGTTTCCCCTCCTGAGACGGCGACGTCGGCGCCGGCTTCTTTGGGGATCCGATCCGATTCTCAGTGCCCGCCATCAACCGTTCGATGTTGGGTTTGTGTTTCCAGATGGCGAGCAGCCCGAGGAGCAGCGTGAGGCAGACCACGGGCAGCGGCTCGCGATGCAGCGCGGTGGCCACCGGCAGGACCGCAGCACCGGCGATACTGGCGAGCGAGACGAACCGACTGGCGGCGAACACGGCGATCCAGGTCACCAGGACGATGAGAAACGGAATCGGAACCAGCGCGGCGAGCACCCCGGCCGAAGTGGCAATTCCCTTGCCCCCTTTGAATCCCAGCCAGCAGGTGTAGTTGTGCCCCAGCACGGCAGCCAGGGCGGCGATCATGGGAATCGCCTGCAAATAGGGACTCGTCTCGGCCATGGGCATCCACAGGTGCCGCGCCACCAGTACCGAGGCGGCGCCTTTCAGGGCGTCGACCAGCAGCACAAGAATGCCGGGCCCCTTGCCGAGGGTACGAAACACGTTCGTCGCCCCCATGTTCCCGGACCCGACCTTCCGGATGTCAATGCCCCGAGCCCGCGCGACGAGGAAGCCGGTGGGAATGGATCCCAGAAAATACCCGGCCACCACGGTGAGAAGTAAGCAAAGCCAGAACACGCGCCAGTTGTAGCGGGCGGATGGTGGCGACCTCCAGCGTGGACTTTGGACGATGGAGATCCGCGGACTACC
>CANGMO010000446.1 GCA_947454295.1 Verrucomicrobiota bacterium
CCTCAGCAGGAGCATTCTGGGTCCAAACCATCGCAGGTAGCAGTACCAAGCCACCGTGGGCAGCGAGTAGAATTCCGGCCATCTTCCAATTGGGGGGCCCCAGAATGAAGAGGACCAAACCACCCGCGATTCCACTCAATGCAAAGAGCACCAGCTTCCGACGCGATGCAATGCCCACCAGCGACGCCAACAAAACTACCTCACCAATGCCCATCAAAAAATAGCCGGCCCCCTTCCAATCGGGTCCCAACCTAAGCAGCAGGAAGCCACCAAGAATCTCAATCAACGCAATCAGCGCCAGACGCCGACATGAGGCGCTGCCTCCGAGCCAGCGGGCTAGGATTACCACCAGGGTGCCCACAATCGTGGCCACCAACCGGTGCGTGTGCTCATCGAAGACGCCCCCGGTGAGCCAGGTCGACACCGGCAGGGCGAACATGTTGTACCCGTAGCTGGTGGGCCAGTCGGGGACCGCCATGCCCACGCCCTTGCTGGTCACCAACCCGCCGATGCAGACCAGCACCAGGGTGCAGGCAGCGGTCAGCAGGGAGAAGCGGAACAGCCAGCGTTGGGAGGGGGCCGGAGACGCCACGGGTTTTGCGGAATTCAGGGGTTGAAAAGGCAGGAGCCGGATCAGGGACAATCCCCGATCCGGCCCCAAATTCAAGCCGGTGAACTATTGCTTGGCTTCGATCTCGAGCGCCGCGGTGGCCTTGCCACCCTTGACCTCGATCTCCGTGGTGACCTCGCCACCCTTCTGATGGAAGGCAGCCAGGGTGTACTTGCCGTCCGGAAGGTCACCCTTGATGGTGAACTTGCCGTCCTTGTCGGAGACCGCGAAGAACGGATTCTCGATCACGCTGACGTAGGCGATCATCCAGGGATGCACGTTGCAGGCGAACTTGGCGCCGAGCTCAGCCTTGTCGAAGGTCTTCTCGTTCACCTGACCGGCATTGGCCTGGGCGAAGTTGAACCCCTTGTTGATCTTGGGGGTCGCGTTCACGTTGTGCATGAAGGCGTCGGAGTTGCGAACCTGGAAGGTCTGACCGGTCTGAACCGCAGACACGTAGGGCTCGTACATGCAGCCAGTCTGATCGATCAGGGGCTTCTCTTCGGAGACCTTGAAGGTCTTCCCTTCGAGTCCGCCCTTGATGTACACGACCACGTTGGCGAGCCCGTTGGCAGCGCCAACCACCCAGGTGCGGGTCATGGCGTCTTCGGTGCGGGACTTGCCGCAGTTCGGATCCGCCTTGACGGCAGGAATCGGCTTCGCCGGAGGAGGCGTGCCCTTGACCGAAATCTTTCCGGTCAACTCGGCCGCGTTGAGGAGGGAGCCCGTTGCCGCCACGGCAACGAGAGTCTTAAGCGTGGTGTTCATGGAATTGCAGATCTCGCCCGACACAGACAGGTTTTGAATGGTATATGCCGCTTGCGAAAACGACCCGACGCTAACAGCCGACCCCCTCGGGTCAAGTGTGTTCGTGAAATTTTTCACAAGCCCCCATTCGACGGTCTCGTTTTTTGCCAAATTCGGTGGGAATCCAGGTTCAGGGGTGGAAACGGAGACCCACGTTTCCACTTCCGGTGGGGCGGCCTCTCTGATCGTGCCAATCAGCCGCTTCTTTTTGTTTGTAATCAGGCAGTTACACTACAAACACACCCCGATCCAATTTACTAGGGAGTGGGGGTTCCCACCTCGGGCGTGACGGCCGGTTTGGCGGGCTCTTGAGGCTTCGGGCGGGGGAGGTCGGCCGATCCAAGTTCCTCGGGCAGAACCACGATGGCAATTCGGCGATTTCGGGCCCGGCCTTCGGCGGTGCCGTTGTCGGCGATGGGCTTGAACTCCCCGCTGCCGACCGCCGAGATCCGTCGCGGGTCCACGCCGGCCTCCTCAACCAAGAATCGCACCGCGGAGACCGCACGACCGGCGGAGAGCTCCCAGTTGTCCGAAAACCCGTCGGGGGTCCGGCCGCGAATGGGCACGTTGTCGGTATGGCCAATCACCTGAACCGGTCGGTTGGGAAACTTTCCCAAAACCCCAGCCACCTTCTTCAACACGGCACGGCCTTCGGGTTTGACGGCCGCCCGGCCTGAATCAAAGAGGATGCGATCCAAAATGCTGAGGGTGAGTTTCCCCTGAAGTTCGGAAATGGTGACGTCCTTGGACTCCAGCTCGGATTGCATCTGCTGGCGAAGGGCATTCCGATCCGCCGCGGCGGCCTGGATTTGCTGCTGCAGTTCGACGGTTTGGGCGCGCAACGCCTCCACCTCGGAAAGGTAGGCGGCATTGGTCTGGGCAGTCAGTTCGGCCGCCCGCTTCGCCTCGATCGCGGCCTGCTCCGCGGCCGCCACGGCACGACTGTTCTCCCGCAGTTGCAAGCCGCCCAACCCCACCAGCAGCAACCCGGAAAACAGTCCCACGAACACCCACATGCTCTTCGGCATGCCTCCATCGAATCGCACCGGGGACGGGCGGCCCAGTCCAAAGTCCAAAGTCGAATATCCAACGGCTGAGCGATACGGCTGAGGGCCAAAGGCCCATTCCAACTTTAGTCTGGGGCGCGAGTCCCAGGTAAGGCCCCATTACTCCCCATTGGCTGAAGGCCCGCGCTCCCCGCTCGAAATAACGGTACCTAGCTTCACTCCCCCTTTCCCATTCCTCGCCAATCTCGGCCATCAATCTTCTGCCTATTTCCAATTCTTTCGCCTCCCACCTCCCAGCTGCGATCTCCGATTTGACTCCACCGCCCGTCGCCATATCTTTGGAGTCGTAGTGAGTTATTCCGCGTCCACGCACCGTTTTGGTTTCCGTTTCGGCTATTACTTTAGCCGGGCCGGTTGGTGCGTGGGTGTGTGAACTGAAGTTGTGCCCCACCGCCGCCGGCTCTCGCTGGCGGCGTTTTTGTATCGTGCGTCAGCGGACCGGTGGTTTTCCAAGTACCACCCTCATCCCAATCCGTTGTTCCCATGATCCTTGTCCTCAAACCCGGAACCTCCCGGAAAGACCTCAACGCCGTCACCGCTGAAATCAAACGGCTGGGCTACGCGCCGCACGTGATGCGCGGCGTCGCCCGCACCGTCATCGGGGCGATCGGCGACGAACGCCAGCACGCCACGCTTGAATCCATCGCCGCCTGGCCCCAGGTGGAAAGCGTCAGCCGCATCCAGAAGCGTTACAAACTGGTCAGCCGCGAGGCACATCCGCAGAACTCCACGGTGACGACGCGGGGCGTCGTCATCGGCGGCCCAAAGTGCGTGATCATGGCCGGCCCGTGCTCCGTGGAGAGCGAGCGGCAGTTGATGACCACCGCTGAAGCCG
>CANGMO010000447.1 GCA_947454295.1 Verrucomicrobiota bacterium
CGCCGAAGAAATGCGCGCGATTTTGAAAGGCCGGTGCCTCCGGGCCGCCCAACCGCATCCAGGCCTCGTGGACGAGCGCGGTGGGCTGAAGCGTGTGGCCGGCCGCTTCGTTGACCATCTTCTGCGCCGCCAGAACGCGGAGTTCTTGATACACGATGGGGAGAAGTTCGGCGGCGGCTTGGGGATCACCGTGCTCCACCCGCTCCAAAATGTGCGTGAACTCGCTCAAGGCTTGAGAATGGGGAATCGTTGCGGGCAGACAAGTTGCGAACGCGGACTTCGCTCAGCGGCAATGGCAATGGACTGGAACCGGATTTGGTGGGACTTCAACAGACCTTGAAACCAAGGGATGTCTCGCTGTGAAATATCCTGAAGACTTTCTAGGCGGGCCGCACTGCTTCCCGCAGCGTGCGGTCAATCAGACCGGCAGCCATTTCCAGGCCTTTGGTTCGCTCAATGGCCTGCTGAATCCGTTGCGTGTTTTCACGATAGAATCCGTCGGCCAACACAGTCTCGATGGCCTCCCGGAGTTTTGGGACCGCCAATTCGCCCGCCAGCGTCTTGAGGGGCACCACGACGCCGGTCCCGGTATGGGCGATGCGCGCTCCCACCCCCGGTTGGTCATTGGTGACCGGAATGGCCACCATGGGTACACCGGCCGTCAACGACTCGAGCGCCGTATTCAGGCCGGCGTGGGTAATGCAGAGCGAAGCCCGCTTCAGCACCTCAAGTTGGGGAGCGCTCCTGACCACAATGGTGTTGGGCGACAGCGTCCCAATCTTGTCCGGATCCAGGTTCTTGCCGACGGACAGGACCAACTGGCGGCCCGGGGCCTGAGCGGCTGCGGCGATCGCTTCAAAGATCCGCTCGGATCCATTCTGAAGCGTTCCCATCGAGGCATAGATCAGGGGTTCGCCGGTGAGCTTATCCCAGGGAAAGTCAACGGGCGGTCGCAAGGATGGGTCATGCCAGGGTCCGGTGTAATGGAAATGGGCAGGCCAGTGGTCGCCGGGAAAGTCGAATTCCTTGGGCGTTTGCGTGAGTTGGGCCAGCTTGGAACGGTGCGACATTTGGTTTTCGACGTCGACGGGCAAACCCACTCGCGCGACGTAGTCACGCTCCAGAGCGACGATCGGGGTGGCCATCTTGAAGAACGCCTTGGTTCCCTCGATATTCCTCGCGTAGCCTTCGGGGCCGGGCTGATGCGGCCAGTCGTACATGCAAAGCGGCGCATGTCCGGACACGTCGAAGTGCAGGGCGTTTGACACCTGGATGAAGGGAAGATTCAGGTGCATCGCCACCAGATTCAGTCCCCGGGTGGTGGCATCGAGCACGAGTGCATCGGGCCGCGATTCACGGAGGGCACGCTCGCCATCCTCCAGGCCGGCCCGGCAGACGTCTGCGAAAAGATTCACCGTGAATTGGAGGGCCTCCGCGCCGCTCAATTGACTGAGAGTGCGAAGCCGACGGGGATACTCCCCAGCCGGGAACACCGCTTCACCGTAAGGAACAAAATCCAAGCCGGCGGACCGCACCATGGGCTCGGCTTCCGCCAGGCAGAGGAAAAACACTTCGTGATCGTGCTCGCGAAGTTTGCGCGCGAGCGCCGTCATCGGGTGAAGATGCCCCGGTACTGAAGGGCAGGAGAAGGCGATTCGCATCGTTTAGAAGATGTCGGCCACCGATATCTTATGAAATCACTTTTTCAGAAATGGGGCACCCTCGCGGACCTATTTGGGTGATCCGCAACCGATAGACCAAAACCGAACCTGAGGGATCATCGACCCCTTGGAGGCGAATGGGCTTGCTGCTGCAATGGGCGCCTTTCAGGTTTTGCCGGCCGCCGTTTCATCCATGAAGAAACACCCACTGTTTGTTTTTTTGGTCATGCTCGGATTGGCGGCGACCCCGCTCGTTTGGGCCGCCGCCCCGCCCTTGGACACGACCCCCTCCACCCCGGTTCCCTATCTGTCCCCGGAGGCCGAGGCGAAGACGTTTGTCCTTCCCGAGGGATACCGCTTGGAATTGGTGCTCAGCGATCCGGTCATCCGCGAGCCGGTGCTGGCCAAGTTTGACGGGAATGGCCGCATGTTCGTTGCCGAAATGCGGACGTACATGCAGGACATCGATGGCCACAACCAGCTCACCACGAACAGTCGCGTTTCCCTCCACTGGTCGAGCAACGGCGACGGGGTGTTCGACCAGCACTCGGTGTTCATCGATCATCTGTTGCTGCCGCGGATGATCCTGCCGGTGCGTGATGGCCTGCTGGTGAGTGAGACGGATTCCAACGACATCTGGCTCTACCGCGACACGGATGGGGACGGTGTTTCGGACCAGAAGCGGTTGTTGTTCGCGGGGGGGCCGCGTGGGGAAAACCTGGAGCATCAGCCGAACGGATTGATCTGGGCGCTGGACAACTGGATGTACATGACGGTGAACGCCTATCGATTGCGATGGCAGGGAACAAACGTGATCCAGGAATTGACGGCACCAAACGGCGGCCAGTGGGGGATCTGCCAGGATGATCACGGAAAGATCTGGTTTGTGAACGGGGGCGGCGAGGTCGGCCCGGTGAATTTCCAGGTTCCGATCGTTTACGGGGCCTTCAATCTCAAGGATCAGGTCCCGGCCGATTTTGCGGAGGTCTGGCCTTTGGTTGGACTCGCCGACGTGCAGGGAGGCACGCCGCGTTATCGTCCGGAGAACCAGACCCTGAATCACTTTACCGCCACGTGCGGGAACGAAATTGTTCGCGGCGACCGGCTGCCGGAGGATCTGCGCGGGGATCTTCTTTTTGCCGAACCGGTCGGACGCTTGATCCGGCGCGCGAAAGTCGAAGTGCGGGATGGCCTCACGTATTTGCGGAACGCGTATGAGAAATCGGAGTTCATCCGCTCCACCGATCCGAATTTCCGCCCGGTGAACATGATGAATGCGCCGGACGGGACGCTTTATATCGTGGACATGTACCGAGGGATCATTCAGGAGGGCGCCTGGGTTCAGAAGGGCTCGTTTCTTCGTCCGGTGGTGGAGAAGTATTCGTTGGATAAGAACTTCGGCCGGGGACGCATCTGGCGATTGGTGCACAAGGATTTCAAACCGGGTCCGCAACCGCGCATGCTGAAGGAGAGTTCCATCCAACTCGCCGCTCATCTGGAACACCCGAACGGCTGGTGGCGTGACACCGCGCAGCAAACCCTGGTGTTGGGTGGCGATAAGACGGTCGCGCCCGCCCTGATTCGGCTCGCCCGCCAGGCCACGAACCCGCTGGCGCGGATTCACGCCCTCTGGACGCTGGAAGGATTGCAGTCCC
>CANGMO010000448.1 GCA_947454295.1 Verrucomicrobiota bacterium
CAACTCGACCCGCCGGCGGAGGACGCCGGTGTTGGAACAGGGGGCGTCCACGAGAATGCGATCGAACGATTCCGGCGCGAGCGGCACATCGAGCGCCACGGGCTCCACGCAGCGCACCGCCAGCCGGGTGCAGTTCTCCACCAACCGCTCCAGTCGATCCCCGGATGCATCGCGCGCAACCAAGACGCCTTCATTGCCCATGGTTTGCGCGATGTAGCCCGTCTTGCCTCCAGGCGCGGCGCAGGCATCGAGGATGCGCTCGCCAGGCTGGGCCTGCAGTTCGTGCACGGCCAGCAGTGTGCTGGGGTCCTGGGCGTAGAATCCGCCCTTTTGAAAACTCGGGAGGGTGGCGAGCGGCGGATGACTCCCCAGCTCAAAGGCCAGCCCGTCGGGAATCCAGTCGCGGTCCGCCGGCTCAAAGGACACGCCCTCTTCGGCCCACAATTCCGGAAGCCGGCTGCCCTCCGGGACCAGCCGGTTGGCCCGTGCGAACGTGGAAGCGGGAGTGTTGTTCCACTCGAGCAGCTGCTGGAGGGCCTCGGGAGGCAGGCCCTGCGCCCATCGATCGACGAGCCACCGCGGATGCGACCAGGCGGTGGCCGGATCGGTCGATCTCAGCGCCACGAACTCCTCCCAAATGGCCGTCTGCTCGCGAAGATGGCTGCGGAGCACCGCGTTGATAAAGCCCGTGCGACGCGACTGGCCCAGGTCCCGCGCCATCTCGACGGTTTCATTGACCGCCGCGAACCCCGGGATCCGGTCCAGGAAGTGAATCTGGTAGAGCCCCAGACGCAGCAAAAGCTCCACGGTGGGGTGCTGCGGACGTCCTTCCGTCTTCCGGGCGATCAACCAATCCAAAGAAAGTCGCCACCGCGTGACTCCGAAAACCAGCTCGCGGACCAGGCGTCGATCTTCGGGGCGGAGGCCTGCCACCGCGGGGTCGGAGTCCAATCGGGCCTCGAGGAACTCAGGGGAACCGCCTCCGACGGCGAGCAGGCGGGCGGCAATTTGTCTTGGTGCGGAAACCATTGGGAAGGCATACTGCCCGCCACTCAGTTCGGAGCGAGCATAATGGCGAGTCTATGAAAGAGGAGATGGAGCAGATGGTTGCTGCTGGCAAGATCCAGCAGCGGCATGTGGCGCCTTTGGTGGCGCTGGTTGAGGCCGGTTACTGCCAGCATAAAAGCTGGGGGTTCGGCCGTATCAAGGCCGTCGATGGCGTGGCTGGGCGTTTGGTGATCGATTTCGTCACCAAGGCCGGGCACACCATGGACTTGCAGTTCTCTGCCGAGAGCCTGAAGGCCATCCCCAAGGATCACATCCTGGCGCGAAAGCACTCGGATCTGAAGGGCCTGCAGCAGATGGCTGCCCTGCATCACCTGGACATGGTGAAGCTGGTGCTCCAGAGCCTCGGTGGCCGCGCCACCGTGGATCAGATCCAGGCGGTGCTGGTTCCCGACGTCATCCAGTCCGACTGGAAGAAGTGGTGGGAGGCCGCCCGCAAGGAGCTCAAGAAGGACGGTCACTTCCAGGTTCCCCTCAAGAAGACCGAGCCGATCATTTTCCAGGCCGAGGAGCAGTCCCTCGATGCCCGCCTTGCCGCCGAGTTCAAGGCCGCCAAGGGCCTGAAGGCGCGGGTGGCCGTCGCCCTCGAGATCCTCAAGAGCCTGCCTGACCTGCAGGACAAGAGCGTGGTCAACGACGCCATCACGGCGCTGAACGCCGACATCGGCAGCCACGTCAACACCATGCAGTCGCTGGCGTTGGAAGGCATTTTCGTCCGTGAGGAACTGCGCGAGGCCGGCGGCCTGCCGGCGAGCGAGAACGAGATCGCGGCCACCGCCGTGTGGTCCCAGAACCCCCGTCTTCGCGAGCTGTTCGAATCCATTCCAGCCGCCAAGCACCGCCGCGTGCTGGAGTCCTACAAGGCCGCAAGCCCGGAATGGGCGTCCCAGCTGGTCACCCTGCTGAACAACGTCCCGGCCAAGCTGGCCGGCGAATGCGCCAAGATGCTCCTCCAGGAGGGCAAGGAGCAGCTCCTCAAGGAGACGCTCGCCCGCCTCATCAGCCAGCACGGCGCCAGCAGCGAACTGCTGCTGTGGTTCGGCAAGGAGCGCAGCGACTTCTTCGCCGACCTCCTCACCCCCGAAGTCTTCCGCGCCATGCTCACCGCCATGGAGCGCGACCAGTTCAACGAGCGGAAGACCAACCGCCTCCGCGACTACGTGCTGGAGGACCAGCAGCTCATTCCCGATCTCATCGAGTCCGCGGACATTGATGTCATCCGCGACATGACCCGCGCCCTGCAGCTGTCGCCGAGCTTCGACGACATGGACAAGCGCTCCCTGCTGGCGCGCATCGTGAAGCTCTATCCGGTGATCCAGAGCATGATCACCGGCGAGCAGACCAAGCAGGACAACACCTTCCTGGTCAGCTGGAGCAGCCTCGAGCGCCGCAAGCTGGAGTACGAGGATCTCGTCCAGAAGCAGATCCCGGCCAACGTGAAGGACATCGCCCTGGCGCGCAGCTACGGCGACCTCCGCGAAAACCATGAGTACAAGTCGGCCAAGGAGGCACAGAAGGTCCTCAACCGCCGCAAGCACGAGCTCGAGCTGCAGATGAGCCGCGCCCGTGGCACCGACTTCACCAATCCGCGCACCGATGTCGTGGGACCGGCCACCAAGGTCACCCTCACCGATCTCGACAGCAACCGCGGCGAGGTGTTCACGCTCGTGGGTGCCTGGGATGGCGATCCCGACAAGAGCCTGCTCAGCTACCTCACGCCGCTGGCGCAGGCCCTGGTGAACAAGCCCGCCGGTACCGAGGTGGAATTCACCAACGAAGGCGTCACCCGCCGCTTCCGCATCGAGAAGATCGAGGCAGCCGTGGTGCCCGCCTGATCAGCGCTCCGCCTCTGGGCGATCGCTCACAGACAAAAGGCCGGGGTTTCGACCCCGGCCTTTTTCCTTTTCAACGAGGATGCGGATTCAACCGCAGCGTCCGTTCAGATGACCCGCGGACTCACTGCGTCCACCACTTGGTTTCCGGCCGTCACGTTGCCGAGAATCACCACCGTGTCGCCCCGCTTGAGGCGACCCTCCGCCACCAGAAGGGCGATGGCCGCCTCAACGGTTTCCTCCGGCTGCTCGTGCGAGAAGGCGACCACCCGGGGATTCACGCCGCGGCAGATCGTCAATGCATCCGCCGCCGGCCAGCGGTCGGCAAAGGCGTAAATCGGGGAATACTGGGGCCGCAACCAGGACGCGTAGCGCGCCATGTGGCCGCGCCGCGTGAAGACGATGAGTGCGGCCGCCC
>CANGMO010000449.1 GCA_947454295.1 Verrucomicrobiota bacterium
CACGCCCGGCGACGACGGGCGGCGAAACGCGGCGCAGGGGTCGAGGTCGTGGACCTGGATGGGCTCGAACTCTTTTCTCCCGCGGCGGACGACGATCAGTTGCTGGCGGTGAATGAGGCTCTCGAAAAATTGGCCATCGTGGATGAACGCAAGGCGGAACTGGTCAAGCTGCGTTACTTCGTCGGCCTGAATTTCGAGGAGTCTGCCGCAGCACTGGGCATTGCCGTACCGACCGCAAAACAATGGTGGGCCTATGCGCGGGCCTGGCTCACCGTCGAGATGCGGGGCACGGCGCCGCGTTGACGATTCGATCTTCGTCCCCCGGCCCTGTCGTTCTTAGGAACTTTTGTGGCCCAGGTCTGGGCGGCCACCCGGCGAAGCGCGTCCCGCGACGGAGTGGTTCGTCACAGTGCCTACTGCAGCATTTGAGTTCGGGGCGACTGACGGCCTCGCACTTCTTACCTTCAAATGCTTCCCCGAAAATATACCGAAATAGAGACATACTTTTGATCGAGGGTTGGCGCATGTAGGGGAGGATCAGCCCCCCAGCACGAACCATGCGCCCAGATCAGCAACACGAGGAATCCCTGTTTGCGGCCGCGCTCGCCCAACCTCCGGCTCAGCGTGCTGGATTTCTCGACGGCGCGTGCATCGGGAATCCCGCCTTGCGGCGACGTCTTGCAGCCTTGCTCGCGGCGCATGAGCAGCCCGACTCCCTGCTGACCACACAAGCCGACCCGGCTCGTCCCAACCACGAGATCGACCTCACCGAAGCCCCCGACGAAGCCGTGGGCCAGACGCTCGGGCGCTACAAGTTGCTGGAGCGGGTGGGCGAAGGCGGGTGTGGTGTGGTCTATGTCGCGGAGCAAACCGAACCCGTGCGTCGCCGCGTGGCGCTGAAGGTCATCAAGCTGGGCATGGATACCAAGCAGGTCGTCGCCCGGTTCGAGGCCGAGCGGCAGGCGCTGGCGATGATGGATCATCCGAACATCGCCAAGGTGCTGGATGCCGGAATGACGGAAGGCAGTCATCAGTCATCAGTAACCAGTCATCAGCCGCCAGAGAGCGGCAGTCGCGGTGCCAAACACGGACCACTGACTCCTGATCACCGATCACTGATTACCAGCTCCGGTCGGCCCTACTTCGTGATGGAGTTGGTGCGCGGCATCAAGATCACCGACTCCTGCGATCAGGCCAGCCTCTCAACCAAGGAGCGGCTCGACCTGTTCATCAAGGTTTGCCAGGCCATCCAACACGCGCCCCAGAAGGGCATCATCCACCGCGACATCAAGCCCTCGAACGACTGGTGCGGCTCTACGACGCCTGGGGCAAGGCCGCCCAGGCCACCGCATGACAACAGAAGCTGGCCGCGTTCCAGCGATCCGCAAAATCCAAGAGCGGTGCAATTTCGCTGGAGTGACGATCCGAAGAAGCAGCGCTCCCCCCAACCCAAGACCTGCGATCAAACCGATGAATCATGAGCCATCCCCCCAACCCTGAACGGTTCCACGCCCTGGATGCCACGCGCGCCTTCGCCCTGCTGCTTGGCGTCGTCTTCCATGCCGCCTGGAGCTTCGTCCCGGCACCCATCGGCGCACCGATCGTGGATGCTTCCGCTGGTGTCGGCTTCTACTGGTTCTTTTTCACGTCGCACACGTTCCGGATGCAGTTGTTCTTCCTCATTGCCGGATTCTTCGGGCATCTGCTGTTTCACCGGCGAGGTTTCTCCAGCTTTGCCCGGCACCGGTTGCTCCGGGTCGGCCTGCCGTTGGTCGTGGGCTGGCTCATCCTAATCCCGGTGGTGATGGCAGTCTTCGTAACGGGAGGGAATGTCTCGGGAGGCAATTTGGCGGAGCTTCCGCTGCCGGTCTTGTTCACGATGATGTACAAGAACGGGCTGATGTTCGTTCCGAGGTCGGTGGGTGGTCTGTTCAGCCTCAGCCATCTCTGGTTCCTCTACTATCTGCTTTGGCTCTACGCACTGGCGCTCGGGTTGCGCTTCCTGGCCTGCCGCTTCGAGCCGGTAGCGAGCTTCCTGCGCCGCCGGGCCGACGGTTGGGTAGCGCGGGTGATGCAATCGCCGGGTTTCATCGTCTGGCCGACTCTGGGCATGGGGTTGTTTCTTTGGCCGATGGAAGGCTGGCTCGGGGTGGACACTCCCGTGGGATCACTCGTGCCCTCGGTGCCGGTGCTGATCTTTTACGGTTCCTTTTTCGCCCTGGGCTGGATGTTGCACCGCCAGGCGGGCTTGTTGACCGGCTTGGTCCGGCACTGGCGGTGGCAGTTGGCGGTGGGATTGCTTTTGTCGGTGCCGATGTTCACCGCCTTTCGCGCGGCGCAGAACCAGGGAGTGACGGGCTCAATCCGGGCCATTTATCCCCGCCTTGAAGCGACTCAGTTCAAGGACTGGCCCGCCGTTCTGGCGCGTCTCCGGTCGGCCCGCCAACCGGAGACGGTTCCGGTCGAACTGGCCAATCTCTGGCGCCACTTTCCGCCAAAAGCCCAGGAGGCCATCCTACGCCTATCCGATGCCAGCGACCCCAACCGGCGTGCCGGGCTCGCGGAAGCCATCAACAAACTCATGGTGCAGCCTGCCATGTTCGGCACTGAGCCGATTCTGCCGGGGCCTCCTCCTCCCGCAGCAGTGTCCCGCCGGGCCGTGGTGGAGAACCGTGCGATCCTGAACCGGTTGTTCCCCGGCTCTTTGGTGGGGGATCCACAGGCGTTGAGCTGGTATAGGCCGACAAAGCTCGCCTACTCCCTGGGCTACGCGTTGGTGATGTGGCTGCTGATCTTCGGGACGCTCGGCTTTTTTCAGGCGAGCTGTCCGGACCACAGTCCCGCCTGGCGCTATGTGGCCGACAGCTCGTATTGGATCTATCTGGTCCACCTCCCGCTCGTGGCCTTCATTCAGATATGGATGGCGTCCTGGCCGTGGCCGGGAGCAGTGAAGTTTGCCCTGCTGATCCTCATCGCCTTCACAGCCCTGTTCGCCAGCTACCACTATCTCGTCCGCTCCACCTTCATCGGGCGGATGCTGAACGGGCAGAGCTATCCGTTCGTGGCTTGGCCATTCGCGCCGTCCGCCCGTCGGACTGCGGATGACCGCAATGCCTCCTTTCCGAAATAGAAAAGCGCCGCCCCAATCAGCGAACCAGCCCCGAACTCATCACCCGGAGAAGGAATATTCCCATGGGCGATGACCAAGCCAGCAGAGATGCGCCCGCGTTCCAGCAGATCAAAACGTTCAGGAACGGCGAAACATTCCCTGGAGTGAAAACCCGATGAGGCACCGCACCACCCACCCCGAGATC
>CANGMO010000450.1 GCA_947454295.1 Verrucomicrobiota bacterium
GGCCCGCGAAGCTGTGGCGAAGCAGTTCACCCGCCATCTCGCGCTGCACCGCGGCCTGAGCGAGTCCCATGCGGGCCTCGGGCACGTTGCCTTCGGGACCTGCGGGAATGGGGGTCTTGCTGAGTTCCGAAAGCCGGGCATCAAACTTCGCCTGAATCGCCTCGTTCTTGGGATAGGACACCAGAAACCAAAGAAGAATATTGATCCCGAGAATCACGGTGCCGGCGCGGCGGAGGAACAGCTTCGACCGGTCCCACATGTGGCGCAGGATGACGCTGGCAACCGGGCGCTTGTAGGGCGGGAGTTCGAGAATCAGCGGGGGCGGCTCGCCCTTCAGCAGGGTCTTCTTGAACAGCCATGCCATCCCAAGGGCACCCACGATGCCCAACAGGTACATGGCCAACAGCGTGAGGCCCGGGAGACCGAAGATGCCGAGAAGGCGACGCTGGGGAATGCAGGCGGCGATCAACACCGTGTACACCGGGAGACGCGCCGAGCAGCTCATCAGCGGGGCGACGAGGATGGTCACGAGCCGATCCTTCGCCGACTCGATGGTGCGGGTGGCCATGATGCCGGGAATGGCGCAGGCGAAGGACGAGAGCATCGGAATGAAGCTCTTGCCGTGCAGGCCGACACGCGACATGAGGCGGTCCATGAGGAAGGCGGCCCGCGCCATGTAGCCGGTGTCCTCCAGCAGCGCGATGAACAGGAACAGGAGGCAGATCTGCGGCAGGAAGACCACCACCGCGCCCACGCCCTTGATCACGCCATCGGAAACCAGGCTTTGGAAATCTCCAGGTGGCATGAGCTGGGCCACCAGCGACGCGGTGCGGTCCACCACGGCCTGCAGGGCATCCATGGGAATGCGCGCGAAGCTGAAGATGGTCTGGAACATCAGTGCCATGATGCCCACGAAGATCAGCAGTCCCCAGATGCGATGGGTGAGGATGCGATCCAGTTTGTCGGAGGTGTTCTCGCCCTCGATGGTGTGTTCGATCGTGACGTGTTGCGCGATGGCGAACACGCGGGCGTAGCGGGCCTCGATGGCGGCACTGCGCCAGTCGACCTTCAAGGCTTCCAGCCGCTGACGCGCCTCGGTCACCGCCTGCAGGACATCGGCCGGATACAGGTCGCGGTGGGTGTTGAAGACCTTGTCGTCACTCAGCAGCAGCAGCGCCTCGGCGTCGGCAAGACGGTGGCGCTGCGGATACAACGATTGAAGGCGTGCCGTGATCCCCTGGGCTTCGCGGCCGAAGACCTCGGGCAATTCCGCGAACGAGCGCGACTCGACCGGGGATCCCGCAGGTTTTCCGGAGGCGTCCCGGGCGCGCGACAGGATCAGCTGGGTGAGCTCGGGGACGCCGGTGCCCTCGCTGGCCACCAGTGGCACGACGGGGACTCCGAGTGCGAGTGCCAGTCCTTCGAGGTCGAGCTGATGCCCGTTTTCCTCGGCGACATCGATCATGTTGAGCGCGATCACCGTGGGGTGGGCGAGCTCGATGACCTGGGTCGCGTAGTAGAGATTGCGCTGAAGGTTGGAGGCATCGAGCACCACGATGACCAAGCCGGGCTCGGGGACTTCGGGGATGCGGCGGAAGAGGACGTCGCGCGCGATCTGTTCGTCGAGCGATTGCGGGCTGAGGCTGTAGGTGCCGGGAAGGTCGAGGATGTTGACCGGGAACTGCGGATCGGCGCCCAACAACGCGCCCTCCTTGCGTTCCACCGTCACGCCCGCGTAGTTGCCCACCTTGGCCCGGAGCCCGGTGAGGGCGTTGAACAGCGTGGTCTTCCCGCAATTGGGATTGCCGGTCAGAACGACGGTGAACGGGGTGGCGGACATGACCGGGCGGCGCAATTCAGCTCTTCCGGACGCGGATCTGATCCGCCTCGTGCTTGCGGAGCGAGAGGTTGTAGCCGCGGACGCGGATTTCCACCGGATCGCCCAGCGGTGCGAACCGCACGAGCTCGATGGGGGTTCCCACCAGCAGGCCCATTTCGAGGATGCGCGCCCGATGTTCGACCGGCACCAGAATCTCGGTGACGACGCCGCGGCTGCCAGGCGTGAGGGAGGAGAGGGGTTGCGGGTCGTTCACGGCACGTGGGGGTGTCAGGCGGCCAGTCGACGCACGGCGACCTGTTGGACGATGATGCTTTCGGCCAGCTTGGCACTCAGGCCGAGTCGGGCGTTGCAGACCTGGCAAAGGACGTTGTTCTGCAGGGTGACCACTTTCACCCGCTGTTCCTCGCCAAATCCCATTTCGCGAAGTCGCTGATTGGTCTCGGGAGAGGCGGTGAGCTGCTTGATCACCACCACGCAGCCGGCACGGACCTTGGTGAGCGGCGACAGCAACGGAACCTCACCGGCGCCGGAGGTCGGCGCAGGCGGGGGCCCGGGTCTGGGATTGAAGTCGCTCAAGGCAGCCAACCTAGGGGACAACCCCGGGGTGCCGCAAGGCGCGGGGTTGTCGCGGGCTTGTCCTGGGTTGTCGACGAATTGCCACCCGGGACGCGCCGAGACGATGGGTTGCGCCGGGCGCGATCCCGTCGGATGCTCCGCCCCACCGAATGCGTGTTCTGATCCTCGGCTGCGGGTACGTGGGAACGGAGGCTGGTCGTCAACTGGTGGCGGCTGGACATTCCGTGGTGGGCGTCTGCCGGACCGCGGAGCGCACCGGGGAGCTGAATGCCCTGGGGATCCTGCCCGAGGTGGCTGATCTCACCCGTCGCGCCGATCTGGACCGACTGCCCGGCCCGTTTGACGCGGTCATCAACACCGTTTCCTCCTCGAAGGGTGGCGCCGCCGAGTATCGCGCCGTGTATCTGGAAGGCACGCGTATCGTGCTCGACTGGTTGCGAACCCAGCCCCTCCAGCGCTACGTGTACACCAGCAGCACCAGTGTCTACGCGCAGACGGACGGCAGCACGGTCGATGAAGCCTCGCCGGCCACTCCGGCGGGCGAAACCGGAACGCTGCTGCGCGCCACGGAGGATGTGCTGCTCGAGGCGCTCCGCGACCGTGGATTTCCGGCCGTGATCCTGCGGGTGGCGGGCATTTACGGGCCGAGTCGTGGGTTTCTGTTCCAGAAATTCCTGGCGGGGGAGGCGACGATCTCCGGGGATGGCAGCCGATTCATCAACATGGTGCATCGCGAGGATGTGGCCTCGGCGTTGGTGCGGGTCCTCGATCCCGTGGTGGCGCCGGGCATCTACAATTGCGCGGACGATTTTCCGCTGCCGCAGGGCGAATTCCTCCGGTGGGCGGCGCATGAGTTGAATCGCCCCGTACCGCCCACCGCCCCGGAGCCCGCACC
>CANGMO010000451.1 GCA_947454295.1 Verrucomicrobiota bacterium
CGTTCCCATCTTCCTCTTTTGCCTCCCGGTCTTCGACACCTGCCGGGTCATGTACAAACGCTGGAGGCGCGGCGTTTCCATCTTCCAGGCGGACAAGGGACACGTCCATCACCGGCTCCTTGAGCTGGGGTTCAACCATCGTGAGGCTTCCTGGCTGCTCTATGGCGTGGTGATCCTGTCGGGCATCTTTGCCATCATCTTGGTGACCGTTGGCACCCACCGGCAGCTGCCGTTCACCCTCGTTTTCTGCATGCTCAGCGCCGTGGCGGGTTTTGTCTGGCAGCGCTGGGCCCGGAACCAGGATTTGAATTAGCCCGCTCCGGCGCGGCCCCGCATCCCGTGACCCCGCCGCTTTCCGTCGAGTCCGCCCTCTCGCGAATGCTGGAACCGGTGCGGCCGCTTCCCGCGGAACTGGTGTCACTTCTCAGCCCGCAGATTGATGGACGCTCCGCCGCCGAGACGCTCCACGCAAGGGTTCCCCTTCCCGGCTTCGACAACTCAGCCATGGACGGCTACGCAGTTCGGGCCGCAGATGCCGGTGTCCCCGGGGCTCGGCTGGAAATCCGCGGACAGGCCGCAGCCGGCTCGGCACCTCAGGAATCCCTCAACGCCGGCACGGCGGTCCGAATCTTCACTGGCGCCCCGATTCCACGCGGCGCCGATGCCGTGATCATGCAGGAGGATGTCACGGTTGAGCCCACTGGCAGGTTCCTGAGCGTCGTGGATCCCGTGAAGCCTTGGGAGAACATCCGATTTCAGGGCGAGGATACACGCCCGGGCGAGGCGTTGGTTCCCGCGGGCACGTCTCTTGGCCCCCACCATGTGGCGGCCCTGCTCGCCAGCGGCTGGGAACAAGTCCCCGTGCATCGGCGCCCGCGCGTCGCCATTATTACCAACGGCTCCGAATTGCGCCCCCCCGGTTCGTCGCTTGCCGCCGGACAGATTCATGAGAGCAATTCCGGCATGCTCGCGGCACTGGTTCGCCGCGCCGGCGCGATGGTTGTCTCCACCGAGTGGGTGCCGGACGCGCCCGATCTCCTTCGATCCGCGTTGGAGTCGGCCGCCAGCCAAGGCGATGTGATCCTGACCGCCGGCGGCGCTTCGGTTGGAGACCACGATCTGGTTCGACCCGCATTGGTGGCCGCCGGTGGCGCGCTGGATTTCTGGCGGATCGACATGAAACCCGGGAAACCATTCCTTCAGGGAACGCTGATGGGCGTACCGCTCCTTGGCCTCCCGGGAAATCCAGTATCGGCGTTCGTCACCGCGGTACTCTTCGTTCTACCGGTGTTGCGGCGCCTTCAGGGATCCCGGGGCGAGCCACACCCTGCCAGCGTCGCCATCTGGGCCGATGATGTGGAGAACACGGACCGCAGGCGGCACTACATTCGGATTACCAAGGACGCCGACGGACGCATCCGTCCCTCGGGTCCGCAGGCGTCCCACCGGCTCGCGTCGCTCGCCGCTGCCGACGGTCTCGCGGAGATTCCCGGAAAAACGCGGATCCCCGCCGGATCGACCGCGCGAATCCTCACCTGGTGACCTGGCCTTCCCTGTTTCCTTTACCCGCCCTCACCGCGTAGTCTCCCGTCGTGCCTGATTTCACCCCACCGCCGCGTGTCAACGTGCTCGGCGTCGGCATCTCGGTGCTCAACCTGACCTCCGCCGTGGCGGCGCTCGATGCCGCCCTGAAGGCCGGCGTGCGGGGCTACATCACCGTCACGGGCGTCCACGGCGTGATGGAATCCCAGGACGACGAATCGTTGCGTCGGATCCACAATCAGTCACTGCTCTCCACTCCCGACGGCATGCCCATGGTCTGGCTGGGGCGGCTCGCCGGGCATAAATCCATGGGCCGTGTGTACGGCCCCGACCTCATGGAGGCGGTCTTCGAGTGGAGTTCCAAGACCGGAAAGACCCACTATTTCTTCGGCGGGAATCCGGGAGTCGTGGAGGAGCTCAAGGCCCGGATGCAGGCGCGTCATCCAGGCCTGCAAATCGTCGGGATGCACACGCCCCCCTTCCGTCCGCTCAACGCCGAAGAACATTCGGCCCTCGCCGCCGAACTCCGCGCCTGCCGTCCGGATTTCCTCTGGGTGGGGCTGAGCACGCCGAAACAGGAACGATTCATGGCCGCCGAACTCGGGCGCCTGGATGCCCGCATTTTTGTTGGCGTCGGCGCTGCCTTCGATTTCCACGCCGGCCGCGTTTCACAGGCGCCGCGATGGATTCAGCGCAGCGGATTTGAGTGGTTCTACCGGCTGTGCAAAGAACCACGCCGTTTGTGGCGCCGCTACTTCAGGAACAACCCGCGCTTTCTTTGGCGGATCGCCGGTCAGCTCACTGGGCTTCGGAAGGTGGCTTCCATCGAGCCGTAACTCTGGGCGGCCGCTCCCCCGCGCCGAGGCGGCGTCAAAGCGCTCCCTTGAGCAGTTCCTTTTCTTCCGGACGCAATTTGCTCGCGTCCACCTTGCGGGCCATATCACGCGCCGCGGCGCGCTGGTCATTGGCTCCCAGTACGGCCGCGTACAGGGCCCGCATCCTGGGCTCCGCACGACTCCAATCCAGGTCCACCGCCTCGATCAGCCCCAGCGCCTTCGAAGCGTTGCCAGCCCGGTATTCCGCCAGTGCGAGAATCAGGGAATAAATGGGATCCTTGCTCTTTTCCTTGTCCTGGGCCAGCGCCTCCAGACGGGTTTTGACGCCGGGCTGACGTTCGCCCAGCAGGAACCCAAAGTAGGCACTCGAGGTAAAAAGCGCCTCGTCACCAGGCAGAAACTGGGCGAGGCGAGTGAGTGCCTCCCAGGCCCGTCGGGTGTCATCCACGGTACCGAGCAGGCGCAGCACCTCCCGGCCCGCCGTATACGTCGCCGGGGGCCAACTCATCAGCTTCTCATACGCGTAGATCGCCGCCATCGGCTGACCGATGCGCTCGGCATAGCCGGCGACGAACTGGAGACGCGACGGCTGGTTCGTGCAGGCGGCAATCGCGCTCATGAAATGGCCCATCACAATCTGAGCCTGCCCCGTCTTCTGCGCGCTGGCCGCCTGGAGGCAGTGAGCCAGGTAGGGATCGATTCCGGTCTTGTCGGAATCGAGGTAGGGCTTCACTTCGTCCGAACGATCGAGCTCAAGCAGCACCTGGATTCGGGCGCTGAGCAGGTTGGTGTACTTCTGCACCACATCGGGCGGCAGCAAGGCCAGGGATCGCTTGGTCTCACCGTGCTGAGCGAACCAACCCACGGCCTCGGCGAGCGCCACGGGATTGTCCGCCTGCCGCGCCTCCTGCTCGTACTCATCGAAAATCGAC
>CANGMO010000452.1 GCA_947454295.1 Verrucomicrobiota bacterium
CAATCATGCGGAAGGCGACCGACTTCTTCTTCAGCCCACCGGCCTTTTGCGCGACGAGCGCCTCGCGACCAACAAACTCCCCCTTCTCCAGCGCCACAAACACGCCAAGTCCGGCCTCGAGCGGCGAGGTGTCTTCGTCGAGTTCATGCCCATAGAGCGGATAACACACCTCGGTGCGGAGCGTATCGCGGGCGCCCAGGCCGCAGGGTTGGATGCCGGCGGTGGCACCGGCCTCCAGCGTTCGGGTCAACAGCCCTTCCACCAGCGACGCGGGAGCCACCACTTCAAATCCGTCCTCGCCGGTATAACCGGTGCGGGCCACCCACACCGTAGCGCCCTGCCAGGTCCAGGCGCCGATCTGGTTCTTCTTCAGATCCGAGGCCGCGGCCACCGCCGTGCCGCCCAGCGAAGCGCCCGGAAACAGGGTTTTGATGAATCCCGCCACAGCAGGGCCTTGAATGGCGATGGCTCCCAGGTCCGCGGATTGATCAACGAAGGTCAGGTCCGCCGTCCCCGCCGCGGGGAGCTTGGAGCGGAACCAGGCCACGTCGGTCTCGATGCGCGAGGCATTGATGATGAGCAGGTACTCCGTGTCCGCGAGCCGGTAGGCGTAGAGGTCATCCACCGTGCCGCCGCGCTCGTTGCACAGGTGCGTGTACTGCCCCTGCCCCACGGCGAGCTTGCGAATGTCATTTCCCAGGACCGAATTCAGCCACGCCGCAGCTCCCGCGCCGGCCACGCGCACCTCGCCCATGTGGCAGATGTCGAACACGCCGGCCTTCGCGCGCACGCACAGATGCTCATCGACGATGCTGGTGTACTGCACCGGCATCTCCCATCCACCGAATTCAATGAGCTTGCCCCCGAGCTTCTGGTGGGCGGCGTAAAGAGGCGTGCGTTTCAAGGACATGTCGAAAATGGATCGGGATTGCGGCGCGGTCGGCGCCCTCAGGGAGTAGCACGGGATGCGACGGATTCAAGCGAGAGGTCCGGAAATGGATCCGAACCCAGCTCAGCCCGAGTCCCCGTCAGGGCTTCCAGATGCGCAAGAGCACCCGGAGAGTCAGCCCCATTTCTCCAGCTTCATCTGCTCCTTCGGGAGTCCCAGGTCGTGGATCACGAGATGCTCGACCGCGGCGACCATTTCATTGGTGCCGCAGGCGTAGAACACCGTGGAAGCGGGGTCGGTCACGAAGCTCTTCACCCAGTCCGGCGTGATGCGTCCGCGCCGGCCGGTCCAGGGATCCTCGGGCGCCAGGCGGGTGCAGGTGACGATGAATTTGAAGTTGGGATTCTTCGCCTCCAGTTCGCGGAATTCGTTGGCGAAGATGATGTCGTTGGTGGTTTTGACCGTGTACAGCACGGTGATCTTGGTATCGAGCCCACGCGCCGTGGCTTCGCGGACAAATCCGCGGAAGGGCGTCACGCCGGAGCCGCCCGCCACGCAAATGAGGTGACGTCCGGGCGGATCGAACACCGGGAGAAACCGGCCGGTGGGCGGAATGACGAACAGCTTGTCCCCGGCCTCCACCCAGTCGACGATGCTGGTGCCCATCTTGCCGTCGCGCTTGACGGTCACCTCGTAGAAGCCGCGGTCGAGCCCCGAGGAGCTCAACGAATAGGCACGCTTGTACTTGGTCTTGTGGGGCCAGTACACCGTGATGAACTGGCCAGTCTTGAACTCACCCGGATCGTAGCCCTCGGGCCACTTGAGGTGGACGGTCTTCACGTCCGGAAGTTCCATGGTAACGGACTCAACCAGCATTTCAGCGATGACTTTGGCCATGGCGCGGGAGGGAATTTCGACTCGGGATTTCGGGTTTGGAAACCGGCGTGCGACATGCTCGTCAGCAACGACCGCTTCGGGAGATTCCCCGGAAACGCTTCACCGGCGCAAGCCACGGATTGCGGGGAGACCCGGATTTCAGAATCGCTCACCCAAACCGACGGCAACAGTAGCCGCAGTCCTGCAATTCCCACGAAAAACGGCCGGTCCCCGAAGGAACCGGCCGTTTGAAATGACTGCGTGGGCCGCCCGGATCAGGCGCCGGCGAGCGCCTTGGAGGCCGCGAGATCCGACTTCCGCTGGCTCAGGCTGCGGAAGAATTCGTAGCCCTCGCGCACGCGGCGGACCATCACGCTCTTGTCCTCGAGCATCGTCTTGATGATGCGCAGGATCGGTCCGGGACGGAGGTAGTAGGTGCGGTAGAAGCGGTCGACCGCCTCGAAGATCTCGTCCTTGTTGAGTCCGGGATACTCGAGGGTGGACTGCTGCAGGCCGTCGCCATGCAGAATGTCCGTCTTGTCCTTCTTCACGAACCAGCCGTTCTGACGGGCCATCTCGTAGAGCTCGGTGCCCGGATACGGAGCGGCGAGCGAAACCTGCAGCGAGAACACGTCGAGGTCCTGCGCGAAACGGATGGTCTGCTCGATGGTTTCCTTCGTCTCGACGGGCAGGCCGAGAATGAAGGTGCCGTGGATCACCACGCCGGCCTGGTGGCAGGCCTTGGTGAAGCGGCGCATCTCGTCGGTGGTCACACCCTTCTTGATGCGCTTGAGGGTTTCGTCATTTCCCGACTCATAACCCACCAGGAACAGGCGGAGACCGCAGTCCTTCATGAACTTGATGGTGTCGTATTCCAGGTTCGCGCGGCTGTTGCACGACCAGGTCAGGCCCATCGGGGCTAGCTTGCGCGCAATTTCGCGGGCGCGGGGCAGATTTGCCGTGAAGGTGTCGTCGTCGAAGAAGAACTCCTTCACCTGCGGGAAGATGGACTTCATATAGGCCATCTCCGCGGCGACGTTCTCGGCGGAACGGACGCGATACTTGTGACCGCCGATGGTCTGGGGCCAGAGGCAGAAGGTGCACTGCGCCGGGCAGCCGCGGCCCGTGTACATCGAGATGTACGGGTGCATCAGGTACCCAATGAAGTACTTCTCGATATCCAGATCGCGCTTGTAGGCGTCGGCGACCCAGGGCAGCTCGTCCATGTTGTGGATCAGCTCGCGCTCGGGGTTGTGGATGATGCGTCCATCCTTCTTGAAGCTGAGGCCCGCGATGGTCTCCATCGAGCGTCCTTCGGCGACTTCCTTGCAGGTGAAGTCGAACTCCTTGCGCCCCACCCAGTCGATGGCGGGCGAGGCCTTGAGGGTTTCGGTGGGCAGCACCGCGGCATGCGCCCCGACGAAGCCGATCTTGGTGTTCGGACGCCGCTCCTTGATGGCCTCCGCCACCTTGCTGTCGTTCTTCAGCGTCGGGGTGGAGGTGTTGATGATGACGTGATCGTAGTTGTCCGCGATC
>CANGMO010000453.1 GCA_947454295.1 Verrucomicrobiota bacterium
CCGCCGGCAGTGGAACCATCAACACGACAGCGCTGACCAGCGGAATCGTCGGTGCACAAGGGTTCGTCCGTGGAACCTCGACCTACACGGCCATTGTGGGGCCTCCGGGTGGTGTGGTGGCTGCGTTGTTCAGCTCCGTGCTCGGGCCGACTTCCCTCGGTGCTTCTTCGTCCTTTCACGTTGCCACGTCGGGAACCGGGGACCTCATTGGGGTTTTCAACAACGGGGTGGTGCTTCCCCTGGGATACGTTTCCGGATCGAGTTTGTTCGGCACGTCGGTCTTCACCGGCGCGACGATTCCGCTGCTTGGGCTGACCGCGGGAAGCTACACATGGACCTGGGGCGCAGGCGCGACCGCCGACAGTCTCACGATCAACATCGGTGCCGTTCCCGAACCGTCCGAAACGCTCGCGGTTGCGGGCGCCGTCTGCCTGGGGGTTGCGTTCCTTCGTCGTTGGCAGCGCAACCGCTGAACGGGTTGCTCCGGTGACCGTTCGTTTCTGACGGCGGGAACGCGTGGTAAATCGGACAAGGATGCAGGCCGGCAATGCCCACTGAGATGGGCATTGCCGGCCTGCGTTTTCCTTTTCAGACGGTGTGAAGATCGCCGGAAGGATGCCTGCGCTCCGGATAGTCGAAAGTCGCGGACTTCCAGTCTTGGCACGGGGCTGTACTCCCTCCTGCTTTCCAGATTTTCTCCCGCGGCTTGCGGTGGTGAAAAGAAAAACGGCGACCCGCGGGGCGGATCGCCGTTTTGTGGAGGGGCTGGAACCGCGGGCTATTCGTAGCTCAGCACCACGGTGGAGGCCGTGAGCTGGATGCTCTTGATGCGCAGCGCGGTGTCATTCTTGATGCGATAGAACCTCGACGCGGCGCTGCGAGTCAGCGTGACCGTCTTGGCCGTGCTGTTGATCTGTGCACCGGCCTCGACGGCGTAGGCGCCGGACACGCTGTCGGCAGACTCCACGGTCAGCGCCGGTGCGGTGAACGAGAGGTAGGAGGCGACGCTTCCGGTGGTGTTCACCAGCGTCCGGTCTCCCGTGGTGCGGTTCACCGTGAACCACTCCACGTGGGCGCCACCCGTCCGCTCATACCACACGAAGCGGTACGGGTAGAGGCCCGCCTGCGGCACGACGATGTCGGCCGTCTCACTCGCGGGCCCGCCATTGTGGAACATGACCGGCGTGGTGGTGGCGGTCGGGGTCGTGTTGATGGTCAGCTTGTACCCGTCGTCGCAGTTCACGCCGAAGCGAATGATCCCGGCCGGCAGGTCCAGGTATCCGGTCACTTCCATGGCGAAGTTGTCGCTGCCGTTGTCGGCCGTCTGACCGGGAATGACCGCATCGCCGTCGAAGAACCCGTCGGTGCCACCATCAATGGCGTTTTGCGAGTAGTTGATGGAGGTGGCAGTGACCGTGGTATCGCTCAATTTCGCGATGGTGGATCCGGCGGCCAACTGTTGCTCGGCTCGATCCAGCGAGTTCTCACCCACTTCCGTGGCCTGAACGACACGCACCTTCAGGCCGCGATCCTTTCCGGTCCCGGCAACGCGCGAGGCGGGGTCGAGTCCGGGATAGGTGATGATGAAGCTCCACGTGTTGGTCAGGCTGACGCCCAGGTTGTCCTTGTAGATCAGGGTGGCGGTGTTGTTGGCGCCGCTCGGGGGGAGCGTCGCCAGCGCGTACTGGACGGTGGCGCCGTCGGCCACCGAGGTCACTTTCGGGGTCACGACGGTCCCGTTGACGGTGAGCGTGACACTGGAGCTGGCCACCGTGGTGTCCTTGTTCTGGATCGCCACGTTGATCTCCGGAGCGACCGTCTCCACCGAGCTGCCAGGGGCTGGCGTGATCGAGGTGACCGCAGCCCGCTGGATGCCGGTGTCGGCGACCGGGAGGAGCACGAGGTAGTTGAGGAACCGGGCGCCATCGCGTGAGTCCGCCGTGAGGTGACGCAGACGCAGCGTGGTGACGCCGTTGAGTCGCAGCACGGTCTTGGCGACTCCGGCGCCGTCGGTCAGCGGGAAGTTCCGGTATTGGAATCCGGTCTTCTTGCCCAGGAAGGTGCCGAGCATCTTCACCGTCTGATTCGGCTGGCTGCGGTCGCCGGTGACCTGTTCGAGCACGCTGTCGCCGGTCTCCAAATTCGACACGGCTTCGCGGAGATAGACTTCGTACGATCCCGCCGGAATGGTGCGGGTGTAGTTCTCCCACTCACCAATGGCGAAGTCGCTCACGTCGTAGTCGAACACGCCTGCATCCTTGCCGCCGGCAGCGGTGTACTTGGCGCGAAGGGTGTCGAGGGAGTGCTGCATCCGGATCGGATCCTCGGATCGATATAGGGTGTCGTTCCCATTGGGGCCGGTCCGGGTGTCGCTGAAATCGACATCGGCCACACCGGCCAGCTGGCCGAAGGAGCTGGCGCCACCGGCGCCTTCCGCCGAGACCGCCGGTTTGTCAAAGAACTGACCACCGCCGTAGTTGTAGTCCTCGATTTCCACCACGACTGCGGCGCTGGTGAAGGTGTCGAAGTGGACGCTGTTGGTGGTGGAGGCGCCGTCGCTGTCCGTGGCGATCACCGTGGCGGTGTAGTCTTGGTCGGCCTTAAGACCGCCAAGGGTTGCCGTCCGGGCCGATCCAGCGGCGCTGAGGGTGAGGCCGTTGGACTTGGTGTAGCGGGTGCCATTGAGGACAACGGCAATGCCGTCGTCGGCAATCGCCTTGTCATCGCTCACCTTCAGGCTGATCTGCGTGGTCGCCGGCAGGAAATTCGCTGATTCATCGGGCGAGGTGATGGTGATGATCGGCGCGACATTGGCCGCCTGCGGGGGCGCCGAGACCACGGCGTTGTCGAAATACACCTTGTAGGGATTCTCGGGGGCGGCGGCGGAGAAATCCTCGTAGCAGTAGAGGGTGTAATAGCCGGACTTGATGTAGGGCGCGGCGGGGTCGTCCTTTCCAGAGGCGAGGACGTCTGCAGCCGGAGTGTCGATGACGGTCTTGTCGTAGATCACCTGGTTGCCCTGATCCTTGTCGAGGATGCGGGCATTGATCTCTACGTTTCCGTTGCGGACGGTCAGTGTGAGGGAGAGCGTGATATTCTCGTTCTTGCCCTCAGCTGGCCAGCTTTCGGCGACGAAGTATTTGTTGATGCCCTTGGTGATGAGGATGTCGGTGGTGGACTTGGCCAGACCGTATCCGCCGAGGGTGCCCGGGGAACTGTCGGTCGGGATGAAGGCCAGAATGGCGAAGGAATCCTTGCCGCCGGTCTGCACCACGTCGGCGCGGAATTCCACGCGCTCC
>CANGMO010000454.1 GCA_947454295.1 Verrucomicrobiota bacterium
CCACCGAGGCCGAGTGGGAATACGCGGCCCGCGCCGGCACCACGACGAAGTTCTTCTGGGGCGATGACCCCAAGCAGGCCAAGGACTACGCCTGGTTCTTCGACAATGCCGACAACAAGTACCAGAAGGTGGGCCGCAAGAAGCCGAATCCCTGGGGGCTGTACGACATCATTGGCAACGTCGCCGAGTGGACCATGGACGGCTACAAGGCCGATGCCTACGCCACGCAGCCGGCGGAGAATCCGTGGGTGCCCGGATTTGCGGAGTACCCGCACGTCGCCCGCGGTGGATCCTGGGATTCCGACGTGGACGGCCTGCGCATCGCGGCCCGTGTGGCGTCGGACAAGGACTGGAAGATGCGGGATCCGCAGCTGCCGAAGTCGAAGTGGTACCTCACCGATGCCCAGTTCCTGGGCTGGCGCGTGGTGCGTCCGCTGAAGGTCCCGGCCACGCCCGAGGAGCTGGAAAAAATCTGGACCAGCTTCCCGGTTCCGGTTCGCAAGTAGTCGCCGACTGACGGCCTCACGAACCCAAGCACGGGGCAACGTTTTCGTTGCCCCGTTTTCGTGCCCGGGTAGGCTGTCGCCGTCCCCAGCGAATTGAACGCAATGCCTGTTTGAATCGTGGCGCCTGTTTGGGCGTCCGAGACGCAGCCAATATCACCATGAACGAGTCCTCCATCATCACGCCGTTCTCCCGGCGCAACTTCATCACCACCGCAGGCGTGGCCACCGTCGGCGCCCTCGCTGCCAACCGTTTCGCCTACGCCGCCGGCAGCGACGAGCTCAAGATCGCGCTCATCGGCTGCGGTGGCCGCGGATCTGGCGCCGCCAACCAGGCCCTCAACGTTCCGGGCACCAAACTGGTGGCCGTCGCCGACGCCTTCAAGGACCGCATGGAAGGCGCGCTCAACAACCTCCGCAATGCCCAGGGCCCGAAGGTGGATGTTCCGGCCGAGCGCCAGTTCGTCGGCCTCGACGCCTACAAGAAGGCCATCGCCCTCGCCGACGTCGTCATTCTCGCCACGCCTCCGGGATACCGCCCCATCCACTTCGAAGAAGCGGTCAAGCAGGGCAAGCACGTCTTCGCTGAGAAGCCCGTCGCCACCGATGCCCCGGGCGTCCGCCGTTTCCTGGCCGCCGCCGAGGAGGCCAAGAAGAAGAACCTCAAGGTCGGCATCGGCCTTCAGCGTCATCACCAGGCCGGCTATCTCGAAACCGTCCAGCGTCTGCACGACGGCGCCATCGGAGACATCCACACCATGCGCACTTATTGGAATGACGCCGGCGTGTGGGTGAATCCCCGCAAGGAGGGCCAGACCGAAATGGAGTACCAGATGCGCAATTGGTACTACTTCGTGTGGCTGGGTGGTGATCACATCGTCGAGCAGCACATCCACAACCTCGACGTCGCCAACTGGGTCCTCGGCGGCTATCCCGTCAAGGCGCGCGGCATGGGCGGCCGTCAGGTTCGCACCGGCAAGGAGTACGGCGAGATCTACGATCATCACGCCGTGGAGTTCTTCTATGAGAGCGGCGCGGTGAACTTCAGCCAGTGCCGTCACATCCGCGGCTGCTGGAGCAGCGTCAGCGAGCATGCCGTCGGCACCAAGGGCAGCTCCGACGTGAGCGGCTACATCATCAAGCCCACCGGCGGTTCCGTCTGGCGCCGCCAGGGCAAGGACAAGGATCCCTATCAGGTCGAGCACGATGATCTGTTCGCCGCGATCCGCGCCGACAAGCCCTACAACGAGGCCTTCAATGGTGCGAAGTCGACGATGACCGCGATTCTTGGCCGTCTCGCCACCTACTCCGGCACCGAGATCACCTGGGACGACGCCCTGAACTCCAGCGTCGACCTCCACCCTGACAGCTACTCCTGGGACACCACGCCGAAGACGCTCGCCGGTCCGGATGGGTTCTATCCGGTGGCGGTCCCGGGCAAGACCAAGGTGGTCTAAGACGATCCCGATTCCATTCTCACCAGCCCGCCTCCGCGATGGAGGCGGGCTTTTTCGTTGGATCGCGGGAAGGCGACGCCTCAACCGGCCGGCGTCTGCGGGCTCGTGCCCGTGGCTGATTCCGCACCGGTGGTGCGAACGAATTCCTGACGCAGGCGTTCACGTTCGCGAGCGATGAGGTCGGGCGTGGCGCGGGAGCGATTGAGGATGAACTCCGCCATGGCCATGGCGACTTCGCCTTCGCCTGAGAACACGCCGTCGGCACCGCGGGCCCGGAGGTCGGCGGCCTCGCGGAGGTAGGCCGTGCGGGCAAGAATGCGGATGCGTGGATTGAGGCTGCGGGCCTGGCGGAGAATCTCCGGCGCCTGCGGCAGGTTCGAGGCCGCCAGAATGAGGACCTCGGCGGACGCCACACCGGCGTGTTCCAGCACCTCGATTCGTCCTGCATCCCCGTAAACCACCGACACTCCGTTGACGCGGAGCTGTTGCACGGTGTCGAGGTTCATCTCGATGAACACCGGCTGCATGCCCTGGTCGCGCAGCAGTCGCGCCACGGTTTCGCCCACCGGGCCATACCCCACCACCACGGCCAGATGCCGGGGCGGGGATTCTGGCACGGCATCGGCGGCGCCACTGCCGTCGTCTTCGTCGGGAATCCAACGCGCCAGCCATGGTGTATTCCGAAGGTACGACTCCATCCGTCCGACCGCTTGAAAGAGCAGGGGATTGAGCGTGATTGACACCATGGCTGCCGCCACCAGCACGTTCGCGGCGGATTCCGGCAGCAGGTAGAGCTGGCGTCCGACGGTGGCGAGAATGAAGGAGAATTCGCCAATTTGCGCCAGCGCCACCGCCACCGACAGCGCGGTTCGAAGCGGGTAGCGGCGCGTCAGCACGAGAACGAGCGCGACGAGCGGCTTGCCGACCAGGACCACAAGCAGTGCGGCGGCCAGTTGTCCCGGGGTCTCGAGAAGGGAACGGAGGTCAACGAGCATGCCCACCGACACAAAGAACAGCACGGCGAACGCATCGCGCATGGGCATCGCCTCGGTGGCGGCGCGGAGGCTGAATTCCGACCGACCAACCACCATGCCGGCGAGAAATGCACCGAGGGCCATGGAGACCCCGAACACCTTGGCAGATCCGACGGCTATGCCGAGCGCGAGCGCGAGAATGGCGAGGGTGAACAGCTCGCGGGATCCGCTCCGGGCAATGCTCCCGAGGAGACGCGGGATCAGCCATCCACCGACCAGGAAGGTGAATCCGACCAGCGCGCCAATCTTCAGGACGGCTATCCCCGCGGCCTGCGCAAGTGCCCCGAAGGAGCTGCC
>CANGMO010000455.1 GCA_947454295.1 Verrucomicrobiota bacterium
GAAGGACATGCTCGGCCGCGCGGTGGATGCGGACGGCGACGGTCAGCCGGGTGGCACCCTTGCGCTGGAGTTTGATACCGTAAGCATTGCGGCCATTTCCCGCACGGGGGTAACCGGGCGCGTGTTTCGCAGCGATTTGGCGCCCGGAAATCTGAACACCACGAATGTCGTGGAACGGCCGTTGCAGGGAGTGAACATTGAGGTTGTCGGAGCCGAGGAAACGGTTCGGACCACGACCGATGCCGAGGGGCGATTCACCCTCAGCCCGAGTCCCGCCGGAAGATTCTTCGTGCGCATCGATGGCAGGCCTTGCACGAGCTATCTCACCGGGGACACGACCCTGCCGTGGGCGCAGCGGGCCTATTACCCCGTCATTGAAAAGGCATGGGAAGCGGTGGCGGGCCGCCCGGACAATCTCGCGGGAGCGCCGCTCTCCACCAATGGCATCATCTACCTGCCGCTGGTGGCAGCCAACACCCTCCAGCCGGTCAGCGCCACCCGGGATACGGTCATCAGCTTCCCGTCGTCGGTAACCAATGCCAACCCGGCGCTATCCGGGGTGGAAATCAAGGTGCCCGCCAATTCGCTGCTCGCGGAAAATGGCGCCCGTGGCGGTCGTGTCGGCATTGCCCCGGTGGCTTCCGACCGGTTGCCGGAGCCGCTCCCGCCCGGCCTCAAGCACACGCTCGATATCTCCATCCAGACCGACGGCCCGCAGAACTTCGACCGACCTGTTCCCGTCCGGTTCCCCAACCTGCCGGATCCTGCCACCGGGGTGAAGCTGCCGCCCGGTGCCAAGAGCGCCTTGTGGAGTTTTAATCACGACCTGGGCCGGTGGGAGGTTGCCGGGCCAATGACCGTCACCGCCGATGGCAACTTCGTGGAAAGCGATCCCGGCTTCGGAGTCAAGCGACCGGGCTGGCATGGGACGATGCCGGGCACCCAGACCGTGGAAGGCGAAGGGTATATTGGCGGCGATGGTTCTCCGTGCTTTGGCTCCGTCTGGAAGGCCGGAGGAGAAACGTTGGCGGAGAGCTGGGATTCGATCCTGGACTGCGGACTGGGGATTCTTCCGGGGAAACAGGAGATCAAGGCCGCCATCGGTTGTGTCCAGGAGTTGGGCGGATTTGGTCAGCAACTGGCAGCTCGGGTGGCCGATACCACCGAGTTCGTCAAAGCGCATCCCACGGAGGACAATCGGCAGTTCCTCAAGGCATTTGGTCTCGCCGCCCGTACTTCGCTGCTTCAGCTCAAGGCGTCGATCAGTTGTGCGGCCGGCTTCGCCGCGGCGGAATCGGTCGACAAGTTCCTGGACTGCGGGACTGCGGCCGCCACGGTCGCGGATGCGGCCTGCAAAAACCTCGGGGTTCAGAACCCGCCCATTGGGTGTGTTCCGTCGGCGGCTCTCTCGGCGATCTGCACGGTTTCCACCGCCTTCAAGACGGGGTTCGATGTGGCCAACGCCGTAAAGGTGGGCGCCGATATCAAGTCGGCAAAAACGATGGTCGAGAAGCTTGAGGCGTACCTGGAATTGCTTGGTCAGGATTTGGATGCCCTCGAATCCGTAGTCGGGTCGTTCGGTGGCAATGGCCCTGGCAGCAAGGTGCATCCCCAGGGATTGAATGATCTCGCGGGCATCCTCAATGCCCTGACCACGGACGCCTCCGGTCTGCTGCAGGTGCGCGACATCTACGCCCAGAAGCTCCAGGCGACTGCCGACGTCCTGGGAATCCAGGAGGAATTCGCGAAGAAACTGGGAGCACTTGCCGAGGATGTCGGACGCGTCTCCGATACCGCCGGGTTCTACTACCTGCGCTCCGGCGGTCAGACCACGCGCGGACGCTACTCAGGGCCCTTTCAGGCGATCATTGCCGCCGAGGCCAGCTACGAACTTTGGGTGTTCATTCCCGGTCAAAATCTGTTTGGGCATACCGTCGGAACCTCATCGCAAAACGGCGTGGCGACCAAGGTGCCCAAGATGGTGCTGCATACCTTGAGGGGCGAGACCGACTCCGACTCCGACGGATTGCCCGACGTTGCAGAATTGGTGTTGGGCACCGATCCCAGGAATGCGGACAGCGATGGCGACGGGATCCCCGATGGCGTGGAGGTGCGGCAGGGAACGAATCCGTTGGACAACCATCCGGCCGCCACGGGCGTTATCAGCACCTCGACCACCGGCGGCAGCGCGGTGGATGTTGCAACGCTGAATGACCTGGCCGTCGTCGCCAATCTGAATGGCGGCGTCAGCGTCTTCAACGTATCCGGAATCAATCCTGTTCGCGTCGCCCAGGTACCCACCCCGGGACCGGCGCTTCGGGTGGCTATCGGGGACACGTTTGCAGCAGTAGCCTGCGACACCGCCGGACTGGTGATCCTCAGTCTTTCCGATCCGACCGCGGCATCAATTCGCAGCACCGTTTATCCCGGCAGTCCGGTGAAGGCGGTGGCCATCGTCGGAGGCATCGCCTTCGCCGGATGCGCGAACGGCCAGATCGCTTCGGTGGACATGGCCTCCGGGGCGGTCGTGGAGACGCTCAACACCGGGCGCGACCCGGTGTTGGATTTCGCGCTTTCGGGCGATTACCTCTACGCGCTGACGTCCTCCAGCCTGCTGTCGTTGCCACTGGACGGACAAGGGCTTCGGATTGGTGGAACGGTATCCACCTTCGGAGGCATTCGATTCACAGCGGGCAATGGGTTGGCCTACGTCACCTATTCGAACGGCGTGAACCTCTTCTCGCTGGCCAACCCGGCGGTACCTGCCTTCCTGGTTCAAAACAACACCACGCAACGAGGCTGGCAGCAGTTGGCGCCGAATGGTTCCGGCTTGGGAGTCGCTTGCACCGGCGTCAACGGCCCCGACGACGTATCCCTCTATTCATTGGGTGCCTTGGGCAAGGGATTGGTTTTCCAAACGACCTTCGTGACCCCGGGCATCGCCAATGCGCTGTCGCTCTACAACGGCCTCGCCTACGTGGCCGATGGGACGGCGGGGCTGGAGGTCATCAACTATCTCGCCTACGACAACAAGAAGCAGCCTCCGACAATCGCGCTGACGGCAAGCTTCCCGCTGAGTCCGGCGCAGGCCGAGGAAGGAAAACTCGTGCGTCTCACCGCCAGCGTGACCGACGACGTGCAGGTGCGAAATGTCGAGTTCTACGTGGACGGCACCCGGGTCGCCACGGACGGCAATTTTCCCTTTGAGTATCGATTCGTGACGCCCACCCGGTCCGCCACCAAGAAGACGTTTACGGTCCGCGCCAAGGCCACCGACACCGGCGGAA
>CANGMO010000456.1 GCA_947454295.1 Verrucomicrobiota bacterium
ATCTCCAACACGCCCCTCAACTCCATGAACGCCGCCCCCGCACGTACGCGTCTTCCCTGGTATTGGATCCCCGCTCTTGGATTCATCGGTGGCCTGGTGGCCGCCGGCATGGCGGCACGGACGCCCAACCAATACCGCGCCACCTCCACCCTCAAGCGCACGGAGTTCCTCGCACTGCCCAATGAACGACCAAAGCTCCCGTCCATTCCCACGGACTCCCTGCTGGCACTGGCCGTGAGTGATCCGGTAGTCGTTCGCACACTCAAAAAGATTCAGGACGAGCGGTCCCCTGCCCATCCCATTTCGCGGCCCACCCTGTCCACGTTTTCCGGCCCGCAGGACACCTTCATCCTGAACGTCACCGCCACGAACTACATCGATGCGCAGGCGTTCGCCGTGGCCTGGGCGCACGAGGTGGTCGATTTCCATATTCGGCAGCGGAGGGATCAGATCGACAGCACCCAGGCCAATACAACCCAGTCGATCCTTTCCTTTCAGCGAAAGCTCGAACAGGCGCAGCAGGCCGTGGATGACTTCCAACGAAAGAACAACGTCGGCCCGAACTTCGTCAGCGAACTCCGTCAGGACCACGCAGCAGCGGTGGCATCGCTGGCCAGCCTTCAGGAGGAAATGCGGCGCCTGAGCAGCAGGCCTGTAAATGGCATCGGAGCGGCCGCACCGGGAACCCCCGCGTTCGAGCTGCGCTTCGAGATCCGCAAACTCGAAAACCGGCTAGCCCTCGCTCCCACCAATGCGGTGCTCAAGGCGGAGCTCGAACTGAAGCGCGCGGATCTGAAGGCGTTCTCCAGCCTGATGCAGTCGGCGCGGGAGGAGCAGATGCTGGAGCTTCAGCAGCGCATTGAGAACGCGAAGACGGAGGTGGCGAAAACCCGTGACTTCGAACTCGAGAGCGCAGCTCTGGTCATTGAGTCCATTCGACTGGAAGAGGAGGTGGCGCGCATCAAAAAGCACCTCGATGAACTGGTGAATACGGAACTCGAAATGAGCCGGTTCGCCTCTGAAATAGAGTCCCTTCAGATCATCCAGGCCGGGGGAGGCGTGAACGTGCCCGTGGGACCGAACCGCCCCCTGCTGACCGCCAGCGGCATCGGTTTCGGCGCCATCGCCGGATTGCTCATCGTCCTCGGCCGGTCGGTCACCCGCCGAGCGATTCCCGACTCCGGTAACACCCCAAGCCGCGCCCCGGTTGCCTGACCAAATCCGTGCAAGTCGCAGGATGCGACGCATCGGATCGCGCGAGGCTCCTGCCGAGCCGTCGGAAGACAGCTGGTGAGACATCTTGAAAAGAGCGGACATCGCCCCCGCATCAGGTCCCGCGTGTTCGGAGTCCCGTCTTCAGACGGTCTGCATTCGCCACCCCGCGCCGCCTGAAGGCGGGACTCCGAACGGGCGGCCGAGTGAGGAGGCCATTTTTGGCTCTCCCGCCGCCGTTGTCCTCTTTGCGGCTTGGCGTCCTCATCGTGCCCTTCTTTGAGGGCCTGAGAGTGCAGCCAGTCTCTTCACGCTTCCCGATCCGCGTCCGTCACGGTACATCCCACGCATCGAATCCGCCCCCTCCAGCCATGCCCCTCAAGACGGCGCCACACCTCGCCTCGCGTGGGGATGGAAGATGGCGGCGTTCATCACCTTCTGGACGCTGGTGGGACTGGCCTTTGCCGGACAGATGTACCTCGTCCAGTCCAAGCGCGGATCCCCGGTTCCCTGGAGTTTCGCTGTCACGCGGTCGCTGGCCGACTGGTACGTGTTCGCTGTCCTGTCGCTCCCTGCCATCGCGTTCTCACGTCGATTCCCACTCGGCTGCGCCCCCCTCCCATTGCTGGCCGCGGTGCATGGCGTGGCGAGCCTGCTCTTCTCGCTGCTGTGGATGCTCCTGCGCGCCACGGTGGAGGTGGCACTCGAGGGCAGTCCGTTTCACGAGACCCTCCGCCAGGCGCTGCTGGCGACGCTGTTCTTCAATCTGCTGGTGTACTGGGTGGTGATCGCCGTCGCCCACGCCGCCTCCTTTTACGAAAGCCTGCGCGAACGCGAACGCCGCACTCTGGAATTGGAGCGACGGGTGACCGAGGCCCGGCTGCTCGCCCTCCAGATGCAGCTCAATCCGCACTTTCTGTTCAATGCCCTGCACGGGGTCAGCGCCCTGATGTACCGCGACGTCGACGCCGCGGACCGCATGCTGGTCAAGCTCAGCAGCCTGCTCCGTCACGCATTGGACCGCACCGATGCCCAGCAGGTGCCCCTGCGCGATGAACTCGCCTTCCTCGATCGGTACCTGGAGCTGGAGCAGATCCGCTTCGGCGGCCGCCTCTCGGTCCATCACGAGATCGACGACGCGGCGACGCAGGCGCTGGTCCCCAATCTGGTGCTCCAGCCGCTGGTGGAAAACGCCCTCAAGCACGGCATTGAACCGCAGGTGCGCCCCGGACACATCACGCTGCGCGCCCGGGTGATCGGCGGCGCGCGGCTGCGTCTCGAAGTCGAGGACAACGGCAAGGGCCTGGCCCCCGGCAAGTCCGCCGAGGGCGGCATCGGCACCGCCAACACCCGCAACCGGCTGCAGCAACTCTACGGCCGCCGCGCCTCGGTGGAGTTCCTGCCCGGGAGCGATGGAGGACTCAAGGTCGTGCTCGAGTTTCCCCTGGAATCCGCCACCGGGAGCTAGGCCGTCGCCGGTCGCCCACTCTCGCCAGTCGCCCGAAATCGGCCTGCTTGGAAAGGGGCAGTAAAGGTTGCCACGGCAGCCTCGCCTGTGGCAGTAGAGCCATCGCACCGACCGCTCAATCCGGTGCGGTCCCCCTCCAACGATGTGCCCCAAGACTCCCGTTCCCCACGTCCGGCGCGGTTTCACCCTGATCGAGTTGCTCGTGGTGATCGCCATCATCGCTATCCTGGCCGGCATGCTTCTCCCTGCCCTGGCGCGCGCGAAGCAGAAGGCGAATCAGATCGCCTGCCTCAGCAACTTGAAGCAGTGGGGAATCGCCATGCCCATGTATGCGGACGACAATGGGCAGCTGTTTCCCAGCCCCCGGGAAACCAACTACGTCGCCACCCCGGACCACAATCCGGTCTGGACGGAGATGTACGCCGTGGAGATGCAAAACCAGTCGAGCGGCGGTTCCATCGGTCGGGCGGCGTGGTTCAATGCACTGCCGCCGTATGTGGGCGGTGCGCCTTTGTGGAAGTACGGCTCCAACACCACCACCATCGCCACCTTCGTGAATGGGAAATCGATCTTCAACTGCCCCACCGCAGCGGTGACGCCTCGGAAT
>CANGMO010000457.1 GCA_947454295.1 Verrucomicrobiota bacterium
AGCCAAACCTGGAGAACCTCAATCTGGAGGCTGCTGGAATAAACCTCACTCCCGAAGGCCGCCTGGTGGTGGATGACCGATTGCAGACCACCAATCCGCGGATCTTTGCCGCAGGCGACGTGTGTCTCCACGACCAGTTCACCCACGCCGCCGATTTCTCAGCGCGGCTGGTGGTGCAGAACGCGTTGTTCTTCGGTCGGAAGAAGGCGAGTGCCCTGCTGGTGCCGCGGGCCACCTACACCGATCCGGAACTCGCCTCGGTGGGGCTGACGCTGGCGGCGGCGCGCGACCGGGGAATCGACGTGGAGGTGTTCCAACGCTCGCTCGCCGAAGTCGATCGCGCGCGCACCGATGACGAGGGTGACGGCTTTGTTCGGATCGTGGTTGCCGCGGGCACGGACCGGATCCTGGGCGCCACCATCGTGGCACCGCACGCCGGAGATCTGATCAGCGAGATCACGCTGGCCATGGCTTCCGGCACCGGACTCGGTCGGCTCGCGTCGGTAATCCACCCGTACCCCACCCTCGCCGAGGCCATTCGCCAGTGCGGCGATCAGTACAACCGCACCCGCCTCACACCGACGGTGAAGGCGTGGATGGAGCGATGGTTTCGTTGGCAGCGCTGAGGCAGTCGTCGGTCCAGCGGGCCCAGACGAGGTCGGGTTCCCAGACCTTGACCACCGCCGCGAAGGCGTCGCGCCGACTCCAGCCGAGCACGCGCATGCGGTACACCGCGAGAAACGAGGAAACGCGGTAGTTCATCGCGCAATGCACCCACACCCGGCGGTCGCGTCGGGGACGCAGTTCGGACTCGAAGCGGAAATAGTGCTCGCGGGTCGGGGCCTCGAAGGGAACCGGAATGGCGACGTAGTCCATGCCGTTGGCTTCGACGGTCGCCTTCTCGTCGGACAACGCGCCGGTCGAGGTGGGCAAGCCGAGGTTGATCACCGTCTGGAATCCCGCTGCGGCGATGTCCTTGAACTGGGCCACAGTGGGCTGGCCGGAGGTGGCAAGACGGTCGTCCACCGGGAAGTAGGCGATGATGTCCTTCAGCGGAGTGAGGCTGGCGTTTGGCGCGGTCATGGAGTCTGTGTCGATCAATCGGCGCCGGACTCGTCGGGTGCCCGCTGCAATCGCGGGCGATCGCCGAACAGGGCGGTGCCGACCCTCACCATAGTTGATCCTTCCTCAATAGCGACATCCAGATCGCCGCTCATTCCCATGCTGAGAACGGGAAGGGGGGCGCCGAGGCGGTCCGCGGCGGCATCGCGCAGTTCCCGCAGCTTGCGAAAATACACGCGAACCCGCTCCGAATCGGTGACGTAGGGCGCGATGGTCATCAGACCGTGGATCTCCAGGCGGTCGAGCGCATTGACCTCCATCAACTCGGCCAACACGCGGTCCGGCGCCCAGCCGAACTTGGAGGATTCCCCCGCCACGTTGATCTCCAGAAGCACCTTGGGGCGGCGTGATTGCTTCTCGGCCTGCTTCTGGAGTTCGCGGGCGAGGGACAGGCTGTCGACCGACTGGATGGTCTCGAACAGGGCGACCGCGTCGCGGGCCTTGTTGGACTGCAGATGGCCAATGAGGTGCCAGCGGCAGCGCGACGGGCACATCGGAATCTTCGCGCGGGCCTCCTGCACCTTGCTCTCGGCGAATTCGGTGAGCCCGAGCCGGGCGGCCTCCGCGACGGCGTCGGCGGGGTGGGTCTTGGAGACCGCGAGCAGCGTGACCTCCTGCCGCGCCCGTCCCGCGCGGTCACACGCCGCCGCAATCCGCGCCTCCACGGCGGCGAGGCGATCGGCGATGGAGGTGTTGGCAGTTGAATTGTCCACAGACATGTCCCGACTCTGTGCCGGGACAGGCGTTGTGTCAGCTGTGCGAATGAGGGCCCCACCGGGCTTGGCATGGCCGGTGCTTAGGTCACTTGTCCAAGGAGTCCCCGTTGTCATGCTTGTCTTTCTGCATCCCTACGCCAGAGGTGGTCGATTTCCGGCTATTCGAGGCGTGCTTTCGTTGCTGGTGGCGGGATGGGCTGTCCTGGGGGCTGCGATCGCCGACGCCACGGACCGCAATCCGACTTTGTGGGCGCGGTGGCCCGGATATCAGCGCGGCGCCGCCACGGCGGTGGCGTTGGATGGAGGGTTGGCGGCGGTCGTCGCGCATCCAGGCGTCGTGCATCTGTGGGATGTCTCCTCCCCGAGTGTCCCGCGATCCATTGCGTGGATATCCCTAGAGGAGGACACGGCGACGCAGCTTCATCTGGAAGACGGCATCCTTCAGGTGCTGCGCGCCGACGGAGGCGTGCGGTTGATCGACGTGCGTTCTCCTGCCCACCCCAGATTGGCGGGGACCTTTCAGACGCCGGCCAGCGCCCGTCTGGCATGGGCACCTTGGTTGGTGGCTGTCGGGCGCCAGGGCGAGGGCGTGGAATTGATTTCGGTTCTCGATCCAGACCGTCCGCGCCGGGTTGCCACCGTGCCGCTCTCTGTCCCCATGGGCTGGCTGGGCATCGGAGGCCGAAAACTCGCCGTGGTCGATGGGCAGGCCCGCCTGTGGCTCTTTGATTTGAGCCAGGGCGAAATGCCGAAGCCTGACCCGCGTGCACCCTTGAGATTGGAAGCGCCGTTCGTGACTGCCCGCTGGATTGGGGATCATCTCGTGGTGGTGCAGCGGGAGGGCACATCCGCGGTGGCCCATGCGGTCGAGCTCGGGGATCCGTCCGCGTTGCATTTGAATCCGCGCGGCTTGCCGCTTTCGAACCCGCCGGCCTCGCTTTCTGGCGATGGCGCGAGCGGTGGCGATGGGTGGGTCGTGGAACAGGCCGAAGACTCGCGTATTGAAATCGAACGGTTCGCCTGGCAGCCGGATGAAGGGGGCTCGACCGCCGGGAGACTGGTTCGGGTCGGTGACGTCCTGCAGCTCCCGATGCTTCAGGTTTCGATCGCCCGGTCGGGCCCAATGCTGATGGGGGTAAGTGCAGCCGGGCTCGTGCGGATCTATGACGCTGCCGATCCGGTCACACTCCGCCAGACTGCGGAGATTTCTCTGGCTGGTGAAGGGTTGGATCTGGCCCTGAGCGGGGAGTCCGCGTGGATCGCCGACGGCAGCGAGGGCGTGGTGCGCCTCGATGCGCGCGACCGAGGTCACCTGGTGGAGGCCGGACGGCTCAAGCTTCCGGGAAGAAGCCTGAAGGTGTTTCCGCTGAGTTCCTCGCAGGCATTGGTGCTGCGGGCTGGCAACACTCTGACGCGGGTCGACTTTACCGACCCGGATTCGCCGCG
>CANGMO010000458.1 GCA_947454295.1 Verrucomicrobiota bacterium
ACCGGCGTTCTCCGAAGCCCCGGGATCGATGACCCTGGCGGGCTTCTATGCACTCCCCATTCGCGATGCCCTCGCGCAGGTGCGCGCGTGGGAGCGGCAACTCGCGTGGCCGGCCGATCATCCGCTGGCGCTGGTCTTGGAGGAAATTGAATCCCGTCTGGGCTATCTCGTGGAAGTCGGGCTCGGCTACCTCACCCTCGATCGCACCACACGGACCCTGAGCGGCGGCGAAACCGAGCGGGTGAATCTGACCACCTGCGTGGGCACGCGGCTGGTCAACACGTTGTTCGTCCTCGATGAACCCAGCGTGGGCCTGCATCCGCGCGACACCGGCCGACTCATCGGTATCCTCCAGCGCCTTCGGGACTGTGGGAACACCGTGGTGGTGGTGGAACACGAACCCGCCGTGATGCGCGCGGCGGACCAGATCATTGATCTCGGACCGGGCCACGGCGACAGCGGCGGATCCGTCGTCTTCCAGGGCACACCGAAGCAGCTCGATCGAGCGACCGGATCCCTGACCGCCGACTACCTCACGGGACGGCGCACCATTCCCCTGCCCCGGCGTCGCCCGGTAACTTTGGCGGGCGGCAAGTCGGCCACGCCGCATCTCCAGCTGAGTCACGCAACGGCCCACAATCTTCGCGACGTTTCCGTGCGGATTCCGCTAGGTCGATTGGTATGCGTCTCGGGAGTGAGCGGCTCCGGAAAGTCGACACTCATCCGCGAGGTGCTGGTCCCGCTGCTGCAGACCAAACTCGCCGGCATCGGCGCCACCGGCCCGGCGCTGGAAGACGAAGTCGATGGCGAATCGCTCGACGAGGCGCGCGGGGCGCTGCAGGCGGCGTCGCTGGAGGTACAGGGAGAGTTGGGCGGCGTGGTGCTGGTGGACCAATCCCCGGTCGGTCGCACGCCACGCTCAAATCCCGCCGTGTACACCGGTGCGTTTGAGGACATTCGCGATGTCTTCGCCGCCCTGCCGGCCGCCAAAACCGCGGGCTTCGCCTCCAGTGCGTTCAGCTTCAATTCAGCGATCGGTCAATGCCAGCGCTGCCGCGGCGCCGGATTTGAAAAGATCGAGATGCAGTTCCTCAGCGACATCTTCATCCGCTGCCCCGAATGCAACGGCCGCCGGTATCGCGGGCCGATCCTTGAGATCCGCGCCGAAGCCGACGGCAAGTCGTGGAGTATCGCCGATCTCCTCGAGGCTCCCGTCGAGTCTGCGATGGCCTTCCTGAAGCAACTGCCGGATTCCAAGCCGGCCCGGCGCGCCATTGCACGACTCCAGATGCTCTGCGATGTCGGCCTCGGCTACCTGCATCTCGGCCAGCCGGTGAACACGCTCAGCGGCGGAGAAAGCCAGCGATTGAAACTCGTCCGGCATTTGGTTGAAGCGCCGGAAGCGGGACAGAAGACGCTGTTCCTGTTTGATGAGCCGACCACCGGCCTGCATTTCGAGGACGTCCGGATTCTGTTGCTGGTCTTTCAACGCCTGGTGGACGCGGGAAATACCGTGCTGGTGATCGAACACAATCTGGACGTGATCCGAGCCGCCGACTGGCTGATCGACCTTGGCCCCGAGGCGGGCGACCAGGGCGGCAGCATCGTCGCCGCCGGCACGCCGGAGACGGTGGCCGCCTGCGCGACGAGCCATACCGGACGGTATCTTCGCGAGAGCGGCTTGAGTCGCTAAAGCCGGGCGCACGGCCGGCTGGTGACCTGATTCAGACTTCAGGGGCCACCGCTCGATCACCGGAACCCTGCAGTGTGCGACGCCACGGCGAACGAGTTCATTGCGGTCCAGGAACCGTGACCTTTGGTGCATAGGCCTAACCCAGTCCATTGACCGACTTACGGTGGCCTTCAGGCACGGGTGAGGGATAGGTTTCATTCAGGGAGAAACGCTATGTCGCACGCACAATTCCACGCTCCGCGGGCCTGCATCCCGTGGCCCGCCGCACTAGCACCCCGGTTACTCGGCACCCTTGGAGTCGCGTTTCTTGCCCGCTTTGTCCACGCCGCGGAGTACCGCCTGACCAACCAGTTCCGCCTCGATCGGTCCACTCGTCTGCCGTGACGAAACCCGAGCCCCGCAAGCGGGAGTCGGTCAGAACTCAGCCTTCCGTACGAGCCCAGCAAGCGATGTCACGCTTCGATGCAAGGCCACATCGAACACCCACTCCGCCACCGGCAAGCCGCACGAATTGAGTTCGGAACGGAGACCCAACCGTTCCCCGTCGCCCTCTTTTTCCATCGCAACCAAGTCAAGCTCCCTTGACAGTGTGTAAAGGATGTTTTACATGCTTATTCATGAGCAAACTCTGCATCCCAGACCCGGTTCGAATGGCCCCAGGCCAGGCGTTCGGATTAGCCGGATGGGCGATTGTAGCCGTCGTGATTTCAGCACTCTCCCGGCTCCTGCTGGCTCGCAACCCAGAGGCCCCGGCCCTCCTTCGTACCGTCGTCGCCTTGCTGCCACTCGTCCCGAGCCTGCTTTGGGCGAGAACCTTGATGCGATGGATGGGGAGTCTCGACGAACTGCAACGAAGCATCCAATACGGGGCGTGGCTCGCGGCGACGGTAGGCACGCTCTTTGTCGTGACGGCCCTCAGCCTGCTGAAATCGGCCCGCGTTCTTGAGTTCGGTCGGATTCAAAACGGCCTCGGATGGGAGGGCACGTTTGTGCTGCTGTTCGTGCTGTACTGCGCGAAGTGCGCCATCTCCGTCCGCCGCTACCAATGACCAACAGAATTCGCGAACTCCGGACGGCCAAAGGCTGGTCCCAATCCGATCTTGCCGAGCGGCTTGGCGTTTCGCGTCAGACTGTGAACGCAATTGAAACTCAACGGTACGATCCGAGTCTCCCTCTGGCATTCAAGCTGGCCCGCCTCTTCAGGCTTGGCATCGAAGATCTTTTTTCACCAGAAGACGAATAGCTCCTGCGACAGGGGCGGTTCCCCCCCTCCAACGGGTGGCAGTCCAGAGTCCATCGCCTGGCGTTCAACCTTCATCCCCGCCGGTGCGTCCCGACGTGTGGTGGCGAAGGCCGCCTCGTTCGCTCTGCCGCTACCCCCCGTAGCCGCCGACGGCAGGAGGCGGATCCCCAAAAGCCAAGGAAGCCGCCCAGGCTCCATTGGTGAAGCCGAGTGTGTGGAGGAAAACCCCGCCGCGGGACTTTTGACTCCACCGGTACGTCTCGACGTCTGACGGCGAAGTCCACCTCGTCCCCTCGGCGGCTACCGGACCGACTCAGCCCTCGTCAGAGCTGGTCAGCTTGGCGA
>CANGMO010000459.1 GCA_947454295.1 Verrucomicrobiota bacterium
AACCTGGTTGAATTCCGGCAACCGGGTGAACCATTTCCGGCACCAATCGGCACCCACCACGCGTTCAATTTCCTCGCGGATGCGTCGCTCAATCGGCTCCACCACGGCGGCGGCACGATCGTAGTGCTCGAGCGCGGCGACATGCTCGTCAAAGTCGGACGGCCGGGCGGCTCCCAAGGAAAGCGTATGCACTTCGGGACGGGCCAGGCAGTAGAGGTCGTTGAACTGCATCGGCGTCAGCGGCGCACACAGCGGCCGAAGCTTCGGCAACTCGAGGTACAGTTTTCCGCCCTTGTCGTTGGGGCTGATGATGAAGACGCCCATGTCGCGCTGGGCCGCCTCGGCCACGCAGGCGCGGTTGAGGTCGTTGACGTAGTACCAGTGCAGATTGACGTAGTCGAACTCGTCGCTGCGGATCGCGGCGGAGATCACGTCAGGCGTTGCGTGCGAGCTGAACCCGACGTGGCGCACCCGGCCGCTGCGCTGCAATTCGCGACAGACCTCCAGGCAGCCGCCGCTGCGGAGGGTCTCGTCGAGATGCCCCATGTGATTGATCCCATGCAGGGAAAGCAGCTCCACATGGTCCAGTCCGAGGTAGCGCATCGACGTCTCGAAGGTCTCGCGAAACTCGGCCGCGGTCGGCTTCGGCATGACCTTGGTCTGCACGATCAGCTTCTCGCGGGGAAAGGCCTTCAGCACCGGCCCCAGTTGCATTTCCGATGAACCGTAACCACGCGCCGTCTCGATGTGATTGATGCCGAGTTCGACCGATCGCTGGATGGTGGCCTCGAGATTCTTCTGACCGTTCGGATCCACCTGATCCCACGGCACGTCAGACCAGGATTGCTGATACCGCATGCCTCCGCAGGAAAACACGGGCATCTGCAGTCCGGTGCGACCAAATCGACGATAGCGCATGGGCGAAGAGTGACCCGAAACCATCTGGCGGGCAACCGTGGGCAAAGGGCTTCGCACGACTCCACGCCACACGCCCTTCCCGGCGGCGCCATCGCGGTCCCACGACAGCCCCCAACTTCAATTTGTCAGTGGTCAACCGCCCCCCCGGATTGGCAGGCTGCGGCCGTGTCGCTTCGAGTCTTGGTTGCGCCGGATAAATTCAAGGGGACGCTGACCGCCCAGGAGGCGGCGGGCGCCATCGTGAACGGATGGTGGGCCGCGCGTCCGCAGGATGAGATGGAGATGCTGCCGATGAGTGACGGTGGAGACGGCTTTGGCGCCATTCTCGCCGCGTTGATGTCCGCCGAAGAACGCACCATCAGCACTCTCGATGCCGCGCATCAACCGGTGACCGCACGCTGGTGGTACCACGCCGAAACCGCCTGCGCGGTGATCGAGTCGGCGCTGGTCGTCGGCCTCGCCATGTTGCCTCCGGGCAAGCATCACCCATTTGACCTGGACACCCTCGGCCTTGCCGCGGTGATCCAGGATGCCCTCGCGGCCGGGGCGCAGCGACTGATCATCGGCATCGGCGGCAGCGCGACCAACGATGGCGGATTTGGAGTCGCCCGGGGCATTGGCTGGAAGTTTTTTGACGACCGCGACCAGGAGATCACCAGCTGGGTGAAGCTGTCGCGGCTGACCCGGCTTGAACCGCCGGCCACGCCCCTGCCCGGCGTGGAATTCATCGTGGCGGTCGATGTCGAGAATCCGCTTCTAGGACTCAACGGCTGCACGCGCGTTTACGGACCGCAAAAGGGCCTGCTTCCCCAACAGGCACCGGTGGCGGAGTCAGCGCTGGAGCGTCTTGCAGCCCGGGTTCAGTCGGCCAGCGGCGTGGATGTGGCGACCGAGGCCGGGGCCGGGGCTGCGGGAGGCCTGGGATTTGGGCTGCGTTCCTTTTTGGGCGCCCAGCTGTATTCCGGCTTCGACCTGTTCGCGGAGGCAGCGCGACTCGATGATCGCATCCGGGCTGTCGATCTGGTGATCACCGGCGAGGGCGCCATCGATCGCCAAAGCCTCATGGGCAAGGGCACCGGCCGTCTTGCGCAGCGCTGCCGTGTCCTGGAAAAGCGGTGCATCGGAATGGCAGGAGTGGTGGAGGGAGCCGCCAAATCACCAACCTCGGACCGGTTGTTTCACGCGGTTCACAGCATCACCCCCACGCTCACCAGCCCGGCGGAAGCCCGCAGGGATGCAGCCCTGTGGTTGCAGCGGCTGGCCAACCGCGTCGGAACTGACTACTTTGACTCGTGACGATTTTCACTTCCACGCCGCGCCGGGCCCTGATTCGTGCCGGCGCCGCGTCCGCCAGGACCTCCTGCTTCGCCATGGTGGCGGGTCTCATCATGGCGCCGCTTTCATCCCAGGGAGTGGTGGTTTTCGGTTCCGGTGACGCCGCGCACAACACCGCGGTCCCCACGGGCTCGCTGGCCACCGCCGGCTGGCAATGGGAGGGCAACTGGGTGGGCCTCGCTGCCACCGCCATCGGTCCCCATCACATCATCACGGCCGCACATGCCGGCGGCGCAATTGGCGGCTACTTCACCTTCCGGGGAACGAACTACATGGCGACAGAGTCCCATCTTGCCCCCAGCGCGGACCTCCGGCTGTTCAAGGTGGCAGGGACCCTTCCCGAATTCGCGCCGCTGTACACCGGCAGCAGCGAGACCGGACGTGGCCTGTTCTTCGTCGGGGCGGGCGGTTCTCGCGGCGATGCCGTCACGCTCACTGCTGGCACGGGAAAGAAACTGAAAGGATGGCTCTGGGGCGTCCGCGACGGACGGTTTCGCTGGGGAACCAACACGGTGGCCGCGGTGGTCGGCAGCGGAACCCCCTCCACCCGCAGCCCGCTTCCCGACGATTTTCTAGCCTGCACGTTTGATGCCACCGCCGGCGGCGATGAGGGAACGATCACCGATGGCGATTCGGGCGGCGGGGCGTTCATCTTCGACGCGGGAAAATGGAAACTCGCGGCGGTGCTGCGTGCCGTCGAAAGCAAGTTCCGCACGACGGCCACCGATGGGGATTTTTCGGCAGCCCTCTTCGACAAGGGCGGCTTCTACCAATTCACCGGAGCCGCCTGGGAACTGGTTCCCACGGCCGTGTTCGATCGCCCCACCGTGTTCTACGGCGTTCGCATTTCGGGCAACGCAACCTGGCTTCAACAGGCCATGGCGGGATCCGTAACCCCGGAGGCCACGCTGGCGGTGGAGTCGTCGGACAAACCGGACGGACCATTCACCCCCGACACGACCGTGACGCTCGATCTGGAGAACGCCAGATTTGTGGCGCCGCTCACCGGGGCGACCCGCTACTACC
>CANGMO010000460.1 GCA_947454295.1 Verrucomicrobiota bacterium
ACTTCGGGACGGCGCGAAAAAACGCCACGGCCTCGTCGACCGTCAGACCGAGCACGTCGGAGATGTTCAAGCCCTTGTAGGCGATCTCGAGCGTCTCCCGATTGTAGCGCCGTCCGGCGCAGGCCTCACAGGTCACATAAACCGGAGGCAGAAAGTGCATCTCGATCTTCAACTGGCCGTCGCCTTCGCACTTCTCGCATCGACCGCCCTTCACGTTGAAGCTGAACCGTCCGGCGCCGTATCCCCGCACCCGGGCCGCCGGCAGGCTGGCGAACAGATCGCGGATTTCGTTGAAGATGCCCGTGAACGTCGCGGGGTTGCTCCGCGGAGTGCGACCAATCGGCGACTGGTCAACCACCACGCACTTGTCGATGCGCTCCAGGCCGAGAATCTCGTCGTGCTTCCCCGGGGTTTCCTTGGATCCATGCCATTTTCGCTGGATCGCCCGACGGAGAATATCGTCCACCAGCGTGGATTTCCCGCTCCCGCTCACTCCGGTCACCACCGTGAGCAACCCGAGCGGAATGCGGGCTGTGATATTCTTCAGATTGTTTTCACGGGCTCCAACAATCTCGATCCAACCCTTGGATTCACGGGGCTGAACCCGCTCACGCGGCACGGCAATGGACAGATCCCCGGAAAGGTAGCGCCCCGTGACCGACTTGGGATTTGCGAGAATTTCCGCCAAGGTTCCCTGCGCCACGAGTTCACCGCCGTGAACGCCGGCGCCCGGACCAAAGTCGAGGACATGATCCGCCTGGCGAATGGTGTCCTCGTCGTGCTCCACCACCAGCACGCTGTTCCCGAGGTCCCGCAATCCCTTCAACGTCGCAATGAGCCGCTCGTTGTCGCGCTGATGCAGTCCGATGCTCGGTTCATCGAGCACGTACAGCACCCCCGTGAGTCCGGCTCCAATTTGCGTCGCGAGACGAATGCGTTGCGCCTCACCACCGCTCAGCGTGCCGCTCTCCCGGTCGAGCGCGAGGTATCCGAGGCCGACCTGCCTGAGGAACGCGAGCCGCTTTCGGATTTCAAGGATCAACTCCCCGGCAATGCGTCGCTGGAGATCCGTGAGCTCCAGACGGTCCAATACCTGGTCCGCACGCTCGATCGACAATCGGCAGAAATCCGCAATGGACACTCCGGGAACCCGCGAGGAATCGCCGGCGGCAGACTCCGGCCGGATGCCATGATCGGGCAGCGTGATGGCCAGCACCTCGGGCCGCAGCCGACGCCCGCAGCAGGCATCGCACGGCTGGAGCGTCATGTAGGCCTTGAGCCGGTTGCGCGTGAATTCGCTCTCACTCTCGGCGTACAGCCGCTCCAGATTCGGGAGCACCCCTTCGAACGCCTTCTTGGTCTTCCGGGGCGTGCCCGCGCTCATGAAGTGGAACTCGATTTCCACCCCGCCGGTGCCATGCATCAGCGATTGCCGAAACGTTTCGGGCAGCGATTTCCACGGTTCGTCCGGAGACACCCCGTAGTGTCGGGCGACACCACGCAGCAGCCCCTTGTAGTAGCCCACCATCTTCTTGCCGCCGAGGCCTCGATAGGGCTTCACCGCCCCGTCTTCGAGGGAAAGCGTGTCGTCCGGGACGATGAGCGCCGGATCGAACACATGCTTCTGCCCCAATCCGTGACACACCGGACACGCTCCGCGCGGGGAATTGAACGAGAAGGACTGCGGCGTCGGCGTCTCGAAACTGCGTCCCGTGGCCGGCGAATACATGCGATTGGAATGCAGCGTTTCCACCCAGGCGGGACCGCCAGGAGTGGCCGCGGGATCCGGGCTTTGATGCAGCACCCACAACCGTCCCTCGCCCCATTTCAGGGCCGTTTCCACCGAATCCGCCAGACGCGTCCGCACTCCGTCGGCAATCACGATGCGGTCCACCACCACTTCAATGCGGTGACTCGCCTTCTTGTCGAGACGGGGGGCGGCGGTCGCCGACAACTCGGTGATCACGCCATCGATGCGCGCCCGCACGAAGCCCTCACGGGCGAGCCGCTCCAGCACGTCGCGAAACTCACCGCGCTGATCCTCCACCACCGGCGCCAGCAGCATCACGCGGGACTTGGGCGGCAGCGTGAGAATTCGGTCCACGATGTCCCCGGTGGTCTGCTGGACGATCGGCGTCCCGGTATCCGGATCGTGCGCCTGACCGAGATGCGCGTAGAGCAGTCGAAGATAATCGTAGATCTCCGTGGTGGTCGCGATGGTTGACCGCGGATTGGCCCCGCTGGTGCGCTGCTCGATGGCGATGGCCGGGGAGAGGCCCTCAATGTGATCCAGCTCGGGCTTCTGCAACTGATCCAGAAACTGCCGCGCGTAGGCCGACAGCGACTCCACGTACTTCCGCTGTCCCTCCGCAAAGATGGTGTCAAAGGCGAGCGACGACTTGCCCGAACCGCTGGGGCCGGTGAACACGACCAGACGGTCGCGCGGAATCTCCACCGAGAGATTCTTCAGATTGTGCTGCCGCGCCCCACGGAGGCGCAGGAAGTCCTTCGACATACAGGAGAGTCAACCGTCCAAAGTCCAAAGTCCAAAGTCCAAAGTCCAAAGTCCAAAGTCCAAAAGACAAAGAGGACGGCGGTGAAGACGTGCGGCCAGTTCCCACATCGATCTTGGCTTTCCCATCCGGCCCTCTGTCAACCAAGAGGGACACGCCGCGGAAGGTCGAGGATCTTTCCGGGCGCCCAGGGGTCCTGCGACGGGTGAATTCGCGTCCGCAGACTCAGTAGTAGTAGGCCGTGTTGCCACCGGGTCCGCCGACGGCGCGTTTTCGAATCGCCATTTTCGTCCGCACCACGGTGCTGCCATCGGCCTGGCCCACCGGCTGATCGGGCGTCAGCGAGAATTCAAGAAACAGGTGATGCACGTTCGGCGCGTTGAATTTGCCCAGATGCCCGACATCCCAGGTCACCGACCCCGGCGAATCACTCACCCGGTGGGTGATGAAGGCCCGCGTCGCATCGCACTCATCCGTGCTCTTCGGCCACGCCGGTTCGCGGTCGCCCGCGTTGGGATCAGTGCTCCCGCTGATCGACGGAAAGGTCATGCCGGGAAAATTCGCCAGCCACATGTAGGGCGTGTAGACGTTCGCCGCCGTGGTGTCCCACCCGCCGTAGTCCTTGGTGGTCTTGTCAGCGAAGTTCGTCTGGCTGGCGTAGTTCAGCCAAAGGCGGCCGAAGGATTTGGCCGTGATGGGGCAGATGAGTACCACCGTGGCGTTGAGATACTTGCCGCGCATGGAATCGACGATGCTGTCCTTGC
>CANGMO010000461.1 GCA_947454295.1 Verrucomicrobiota bacterium
GTCCTGATAGGCGGTGTCGGTCTGATCCTTGACCCCGGCCATGCGGCCGGCCTTGGTTTGCCCCTTGCCGTCCTTGCCGTGGCAGGCAGCGCAGTGCGTTCCCCAGTTCTCCTTCACCTCGCCTGCAGTTGCGGTGACGGTGAAGGTGAAGGCGGCGGTGACCACCGCGGTGGAGAGGATCAGTTTGTTCCGGAGATTCATGGATGCAGAGATTTGGGATTCGTGACGTAACATTCCGACTAGAAGCGATACTGGATGGAGGACCGGATGCCGTGGGCCTCGTAGTTGTAGGCGCCGCCGGAGGTCTGATCCGTGTACTTGGAATAGGCGTACCGCAGGTTCCATCGAAGGTTCTTGGAGATGCGGCGGGTCAGCGTCGCACCTACTTCGTGCTGACGGGCTCCGGCGCCGTAGGGCATGCCCACCGTCGAGTTGTTCACGTAGTCGTCCGCCTTGTAGTAGGAGTACGACGTCTGCAAGTCGGTCTTCTTGTCCAGGACGAATCCGAGCACGCCACCCGCGGTCCAGTAGTTGTTGGGGGCCGAGAGCACCACGCCGGTCATGGCTCCGGTGAGGTCCTCCACCGGGCTGTGGGTTTCATCGAGGACGTAGTTGCCGTTCGCCTGGATGAACATCCAGTTGATCGGCGTCCACGAGACCGCCTCGCCGAAGATGTGGCGACGGTTGGTGGCACTTTCAATTCCGGCGAGCTGCTCCGGCCGGGTATAGACCCGACTCAGCTGGTAGTCATACCGGGAAACCGCGGTGAGCGTCGGGATTGGCCTCCAGGTTGCCCGGAGGTTTACATCATCGATATCAAAGTTCTGCTCACCGAGATAGGCAGGGAACCGGTCGCCGCTGGTGACGGCGTTGGACGTGGAGTCCACCGGATTGTCGTAGTTGTTGTCCGACATGCGGTGGTAGTACTGCGCCGCAACGTTCACCTTGCGCGTCGGATACCAGTTCGCGCCGATCGAGTATTTCTGGACCAGGCGGTTCCATTCGGTGTCGCGCTTGATCGTCGGGGCAAACAGGGTGTTCGTTCCGAAGTTCTCCCGCAGATCCGACTGGTCCTGCGAGAACTCCAACCGGGTGTAGAATACCCAGTTGGTGACGCCCGTGTAGCGAACATCGAGGCTCTCGGCGACGAACAGGGAACCCTTCTCGCTGTTGGCGTACTGCGTTACCGGCGAAATGGTTTGAACCGCGGTTCCGGCGATGACGTTGTCCGTGGAGGACCCGTCGAGATTGTCCTTTTCGATGCGGATCGCAGGCACCACCGACCAGGTCTTGGACGGCGTGTACATCAGATTGATGTTCGCCACGTACTGCTTCAGGTCCGAGCCGCCGCCCAGGTTGGCAAACCGGGTGTCGGTTGCGGAGAGCGGGGTGACGATTGGCGTATTCACGCGATCGCCGGTCAGCACCGAGTGCAGGGTGGTGAACGAATAGCCGGTGGTGAAACGCCACTGATCGCTGAGCTTCGTGTCGGTGAAGGCGTGGACATTGTACATGTCCGAATTGATGCCCTCGTCCGTGGTCAGGATGCGGGCCGTGGTGCCCTGGGTGGGCTGCTGAAACACGTTTCGCTGATCCTTGTTCAGCTGGAGATCATAGCGTCCACCCAGTCCGAATTCCGTGTTGCTGACTTCATGGCGCACGTCGACGGCAAAGATGTGGCGGGTCTCATCCAGATCCCGGTAGCCGGGAACGATCTTCTTCTGGAGAGCGCCGGGCGTGAGCGTCGTTTGACCCCAGTGCGTCGTGTCCTTTTCGCCGTCGCGTGTCTCCAGGTCGTAGCGGAAGGTGACCTTTGGCTTGTTCGGACGCGTGATGCCGGCCTCGAAGTAGGTATGGGTACGGTCAACCGCCAGTTCGTTGTTGAACAGCCCCTTGAAAATGAGGCCGTTCGACGGCAGGTAGCCGCCCAGACCGTCATAGTAGCTTCGGTACTCGCTGTAACCGACGCGGACGAATCCCTTGTCGGGATGCGACAGCTCCAGATTTACGGAGTAGTCGTGATTGTCGAAAATTCCGCGGCCATCGATGGAGAATATCCCCTTCTGGTCGACGGGTTGCTCATAGTGGAAGCCCTCAAGACCGCCAAAGGAGCCACTCCTTTCACCTTTTTGCGCCTGGAACTGGCCCTTGTCGCCGGTCACGAAGTTGGCGCCGCCGCCAAACTCCACCCAGTTGACGAGTTCGAAGTCCTCGGCGGAATCATCCGCGTCGGCGGCTTTCGCGGGTGCCTTGGAATCGGCCGCACTGGCGGGCGTGATGCCCGCAACGCAGGCGCCGAGGAGCAGGGCCCCCGGGCCGGAGATCCAGCGAAGGCAGCCACCTTCTGTCCTTATTCTTTTCATGTCAGCGGGGTTTGGGGGTTAGAAGCGAAGTGACCGGTTGATTTGGGATCCGTGAACCGCCTCGTGGCAGCCCGAGCTCCAGCATGTACCGCGGGGGAGATCGTCGGTGTGTTCGTGGCCGCCGATGATGATCTTTCCGGGGGCTGTCTGGGTCTGGAAGTGGCACTTCAGACAGAGCAGTTGATTCCGTTCGGTCAGCATCCGTTGGTTCACCGATCCGTGCGGCGAGTGGCAGCTCTGGCAGCCTTCACGCAGGGCCTCGTGTTCGAACACGAACGGTCCGCGTTGCGCGGTGTGGCACTTGAAGCAGGTCTCGTCGGACGATGCGAGCGAGGTTCCGCCACCCTTGACCGCCCGGCCTTCATGCGGGTTGTGGCAGTCGGCGCAGCTCACCTTGCCCTCGATCAGCGGATGATGATGGGTCAGACTGAACGAGCCCCGCTTGTCCACATGGCACTGGTAGCACGCCTCGGGCGACTTCCTGGGATTGACGATGGTCCGGGCCGCGCCACCCGAGCTGATGTGAATGCTCGCCGCGCCGTGGCAGGATTCGCAGCCCACATTGGCGGCGTTCTCGCCGAGCGCCTTGAGCCGCGCATGATCCGAGCTCGCGAAGTGCTTGGTCTTGTCGGCGTGGCACTGGGCGCAGCTCTCGGATCCCATAAACTTGGCACCGGGTACTTCCGGGGGGACCACCACGGTTCGCGACGCCGTTCCGCAGGAGATGGCCGTCACGAGGACGACCGCCATGCTGAGAAGGGCCAGTAGGGGGGGGCGTTTTGTCTTCATGTTGAGTGGCCTCACTGGCGATGGATCCGCTTTGAGTTTCGGACCGCTGTGATTGCCTTTCTAACCGCAGGCACCTCAACGCGTATCAGCACCTCGCGCCACACCGCGATTGTCAGGAA
>CANGMO010000462.1 GCA_947454295.1 Verrucomicrobiota bacterium
CTCCAGCGTGGGCGTCGTACGAGCCTTGGCACCCGAGCCCGCAGCCGCAGGAATGCTCACCGTCACCCCGCGAGCAGTCACCCGGGAGGAAACGGTCAGCACCGCGCCGCCTTGGGTGAGATCCACCCGCCCCGAAGCCGCGAGTGCACTGCCGCCAAAATCCATTTCGGCCAGCGCTCCCACCAACCCAAGCAGCCGGCGATCCACACCCTTCAGTTCGTAGCCAATGCGTGCCTCGTGGCGCGCGGCGTCATAGGGACCGGAAAGGGAGAGCTGCGCCAGTTCCGTGGATCCCTTTCGAACCGCAAGGCGCACTTGGCGGATGTCCGGGGCCTTGACGTCGAGTTCCAAGGCCAGACTGGCGTCGGCCAGGTCGCGGAACGATCCGGTGGCCGAATTCACCGCTGCGGAAATCGTGCCGGAAAGCACTGTTGGCATCAGTCCGGCGTCGAGTGCCAGATCGAGCGTGCCCGAAGTCTTGAACTGAAGCTGCCCCGCCGGTCCGCGGCTGTCGCTGCCCTGGGCGGACAGCGTGAGTTTGCCGGCTCCGCCGTTTTCGAGACGGTCGAGCCCGAGCGTGATTCCAGAAATCTCCAGCACCTGATTGGTCGACGCACTCCCCGGGCCACTGATCCGCACACGCCCCCCCTGCAGCTTCACGTTGGTCACGTGAAGGCGCGGAGTAGGCGAGGTCACGCCCTCGGGTTTCTCGGGCGACTTCGGCAGACTGGCGAGCCACCGGGAAAGATTGCTGGTGCCGTCGGGGTGGTTGACCAGATCGAGTTCCGGCGACTCGACCGTCACCTCATCGAGCCGGATATCACCGGCAATGATGGCGAACAGGCCGTACCGCACCCGGGCCAGGCCGATGGAGACCAGCGGCTCCGCCCCCTTTGGACGCAACACCAGCTGGCGGAGCTCAAGACCCGAAAACGGGCTGAGCGAAATGTTTCCCACCGTGAGATCGGCATTCAACTTGCCGCTGGCAATGGGCAGGACCACGGCCTTGAGGAAGGGGCCGCTGGTAACAATGAAGTAGGCAACCAAAAGCACACCGGCGAGGACGCCGAAGAACTTCAGTTTGGTGCGACGGGAACGGCGGGTAACAGGGCGGATTTCAGACATACGAAATTCCAAACGGGATGCGACAGCCCCCGGAGCCCGACGATAAAACAGGGAATGCCCCCCGATGCAATGCCCCGGTTTGCGGCGAACAGGTCAACTTTCCGACTTTTCGATGCACGCGTAGGCGTTGTGGTTGTGGATGCTCTCCTGATTCTCCGCCTCGACCTTGTACCACGTGATCTCGGGGAGCCCATTGAGCTTCAGGGCCACGTTGCGGACCAGGTCCTCGACAAACACCGGGTTCTCGTAGGCGCGTTCAGTGACCGCTTTTTCATCCTCGCGCTTGAGCAGGGAGTACATCTCGCTGCTGCCGGAGGCCTCGATGAGGGAAATTAGATCCTCGATCCACACAATGGTCGCCGACCGCACCACCACCGTGACCTCGCCGCGCTGGTTGTGGGCCCCGTAGCGGGCGATCGCCTTCGAGCAGGGACAAAGCGTGGTGACATTGACCTTCACGGTGAGCAGGAAATCGAGTTCCGTGTCGCTGAGGGTCGCGTCAAAGCGGATGGTGTAGTCCATGACCCCTTCGCGTCCGGACACCGGGGCTTTCTTGACCAGGAAGAATGGAAATTCCATCTCCAAATGGGCGTTCCGGGCATGCAGGCGCGACTGCATGGCGCGCAGGATGTCGGGAATGTTCTCCACATGGATCACCGATCCGTGGGCGTTCAGCACCTCCACGAAGCGGCTCATGTGGGTGCCCTTGAACTCCCGCGGCAAATCCACGAACAGGCCAACCGTGGCGACCGTGTTCTGCAGGGTGTCCCGATTCTTGTCCCGTACCTGGATGGGGAAGCGGAGGCCGCGCACGCCGACCTTGTCGATGCGCAGATTGCGGTGATCGGGTTCGCTCTGCTTGTCGGAGAGCGGCACGGAGGTGGTCGGAGGACGTGTCATGGACTTGGAACGGCTCACGGATGGTTGACGGGAAGGTCCGAACCCACCCGAGTGGCCGGCAATCGTACCACGCCGGACCGTTCCCGCAAAACCTTGTTTCAGATCACGAAGCGTCGTCCCGCTCCGAAACTCCGGTCGGCATTCCCCGTAACCAGTTCTTGCCGCAATCGGTCTAAGGACTCGAATATCCGTCGTCCCTATCTCACACCCCTCACACCCATGAAACGCACCACGCTTCTTTCTCTCGTGGCTGGCGCCGCGGTGATCCTCACCCCGGCCGTCGGCACTGCACTCGCCCAGGACAACGCCCCCGCAGCACCGCCCGCCGGCGGACAGGCTGGACCCGGAGGCCCCGGTGGCGGCCAGGGAGGCCGTCGTGGCAATTTCGATCCCGCGCAGTTCCGTCAACGGATGATGGAGCGCTATCGCGAACAACTCGGTGTAAAGGATGACGCCGAATGGGGCGTGATCGAAGGTCGCATCAACAAGATCGACGAAGCCCGCCGTTCCACGATGCGCGGGTTCGGCGGTTTCGGCGGCGGTCGGGGTCCCGGTGGACCTGGCGGCCCCGGCGGCGGCCAGGGCAATCGCGGCGGCGGCGGCCAGCAGGCCAATCCCGACGCGGAGGCACTCCAGTCCGCGCTCGACTCCGGCGCCTCGGCCGAGGAGATCAAGATCAAGCTCACCGCCTACCGGGAAGCCACCAAGAAGAAGGAGGCTGAACTGTCCAAGGCCCAGGACGATCTCCGCCAGCTGCTGTCGGTGAAGCAGGAAGCCGCCGCCGTGTTGCTCGGCCTGCTCAAGTAGGCCCGTTCCTCGTCCTTCACGTTGCAATTCACGCGGGTGGCGGAGTCCAACCGGCCCCGCCCCCGCTTCCACGCGCACCCGATCGTTCCATGCCCGACGCCCCTTCCCCGGACCCGCTGCTGGAGCAGATGGTCGCCGACCGTCAGCTCTCCACCGCGGACGCCGCCGGCTACCGCGGCTTCCGGGCTTCCTCGGGTGCCTCAGGTGAATCCAACGAGTCCGACGTGCTGCGCTGGCTGGCCCAGGAATATGACGTCCCGTTCCACCCCCTGGACGAGGTCGTCACCGATCGCGCGGTTCTCGCGCTGTTTCCCGCCCGCATCCTGCTGAAGGAGGAACTGCTCCCCCTGCGCAAGGAGAACGGCACCGTCGAAATCGCCACCTGCCGGCTGTTCGCCACCCGCGGACTGGACGCCCTTCGCGCC
>CANGMO010000463.1 GCA_947454295.1 Verrucomicrobiota bacterium
CAAGCTGGGACGACGGCATGAGGCTCCAACGTGGGTCGAAGTCGAAAGAGGGCAAATCAAATTTTCCAATCTGGCTGCGGCGTGGCATCGGCGGCGGCGGAAAAATCCCCGTCGCCCCGGGGGCGGGGGGGTGCTACAACGCCGTCGATGTCAGCAACGACCATCGGGTTTTTGGGCGCGGGTAAGATGGCGACGGCCCTCGCCAAGGGATTCCTCCGCGCGGGATTGGTGAAGCCGGCGAACCTGTTCGCGAGCGACGTGGCCAAGGGGGCCCTCGACGCCTTCTCCGCCGAAACCAAGGCGACCGTCAGCACGGACAATGCGGCCACCGTGGCAGCCGCCGATGTGCTGTTCCTCGCGGTGAAGCCGGATCAGGTGGCGGATCTCCTTTCCCAGCTGAAGGCGTCGCTCAATCCGTCGCGTCACCTGATCATTTCCATCGCCGCCGGCGTGTCACTCGCACGCCTCGAGGCCGCGGCGCCGGGGCAGCGGTTCATCCGCGTCATGCCCAATACGCCGGCCCTGGTGGGCGCCAGCGCCAGCGCGTTTTCCTCCGGCAGTGCGGCCACCGCGGCCGACATCACGCTTGCCCGCAAGCTGCTCGGCAGCGTGGGCATCGCCTTTGAGGTTAAGGAAAAACTGCTGGATGCCGTGACCGGCTTGAGCGGCAGCGGCCCGGCCTACGGATTCATGATGATCGAGGCGCTGGCCGACGGCGGCGTCGCGGCGGGCCTGCCGCGACCGATCGCACAGCAGCTCGCCGCGCAGACCCTGCTCGGAGCAGCCCGCATGGTCCTCGAGACCGGTGAGCACCCCGGGGCGTTGAAGGATGCCGTTTGCAGCCCCGGTGGCACCACCATCGAGGCGGTGCACGAATTGGAAAAGGCCGGGATCCGTGCCGCGCTGATCACCGCGGTGCGCGCTTCAGCCGAGAAATCCAAGAAGCTCGGTCAATCGTAAGCCCATCTCCGATGCAATTCCGCGGACCGACCGACAAGCAGGCAGGCCTGATCTGGTTTGCGATCACCAGCCTCGCGGTCGCCCTGACTCTCGCCATTGTGGGCGTGGTGTTGTGGGGATTCGGTATCGCCCTCCGCCAGTTGTCCCCCGTGCTCTGGCCGCTGGCCGCCGCGGGTGTCCTCGCCTATCTGCTGGATCCGGTGGTGGATGCCCTGGTGACCCGTCGTGTGCCCCGGGTGCGGGCCATTGGCTGTGTCTTTGCCCTCGCCCTGCTGGTGGTGGTCGTGGTGCTTGGAAACATCATTCCCCGCGCGGTGGCGGAAGGACGCGACCTGGTGGTCAAGGTTCCGACCTACATCGAGCGCACGCAGAAGCAGGTCGAAACGTGGATCAACCATCCGCCGGCCCCCCTGGCGCGCTGGGTGCCGCCGTCCATTCGCGACCGGCTCGCAGGGTATCTCGGCGAAACCAATCTGGTCTCGGTTCCGGCCGATTCGACCACGGGCGCGGCGCTCTCCCCGACCGAAGTCCGCGAAGGAACCACGGCCAACGGGCCCTCCGTCACGGCGGCGCCCGCCGCGGCTGCATCGGGTGGAGGGGGCCGGGCCTCGGTTCTGTTGAACCGGGCGATTGCCTCGGGAACCAGCGGGAGCGGAGGAAGCTGGATGACCTCGCTGATGCGGCAGATCGGCGATTGGATCTTTGGACAGGTCGGCAGGGTGGCGTCGTGGTTCGGCGTGATCGCGGGTCTCGCCCTGATTCCGGTTTACACCTTCTATTTCCTGCTTGAGAAGCGCGGCATCGAACGCCAGTGGACCGACTACCTCCCGGTGGCCAATTCGCGCTTCAAGGACGAGCTGGTGTTCGTCATCAGCAACATCAATGACTGCCTCATCGTCTTCTTCCGCGGTCAGGTGCTGGTCGCCTTCTGCGACGGCCTGCTTTACGGGCTTGGATTTCTGATCATTGGCCTGCCGTACGCGCTCTTGATTGGCGTGATGGGCACGGTGCTGACCATGATTCCCTTTCTGGGAGCCATCACCACCTGCGGCACGGCGCTGGTCATCGCGCTCGTCCAGTATGGCGACTGGGTCCATCCGGTGCTGGTGCTCGTGGTTTTCGGTTTTGTGCAGGCGATGGAGGCACTGGTCTTCCAGCCCAAGATCATCGGAAACCGGGTCGGTCTCCATCCCATGACCATCATTGTTGCGCTGATGGTGGGCACCAATCTGCTGGGAGGCGTGCTGGGGGGCATTCTGGCCATTCCGCTGACCGCCGCGCTCCGCGTGCTGATGTTTCGATACGTCTGGAAGCGTCGTCCCTCGGGACCCGGTGCTCCGGAGGCATCGATCGAAGAACCGCCCGCGGCAGTGCCGGGCAAATCCTGAGGGCCGATGCAGCGGGCGTCTCCCGCCGCAGCAGCCCACTGGATCTGAACAGAAAGTCCCCGCTGGCGTCTGATTCCCCACGATGCATATTCGCCGCGCATGAAGTTCCACATCCTGCCGTTGTTGTTTCTGGCCACCTGGGTGGGATGGGCTGCCGATTCCAAGCCGTCGGATCCCTTCGCCATTGCGGCGAAGTACACCAATTCGCTGACCCTCGAGGCCGGCGCGGACGACGCCAAGATCTCCCGCATGGTGGCGCGCTTTCTCGGAACTGCCCACTACTCGCACCATCGCTTTGATTCCGCCCTGGGAATCAAGATGTTCGACCGCTACGTCGACGCCCTGGATCCGCAGAAGCTCTACTTTCTTCAAAGCGACCTCGCCGCCTTCTCCCGCGTCCGGACCAATCTGGATGATGTCACCCTCCGCCTCGGGGACACCTCGCCCGCCTACGAACTCTTCAACCGGTTTCTAAAGCGCTATGACGAGTCGTATGCGCTGGTGATGGACCGCCTCAAGGGCGGCAGCTTCACCTTCACCAACGACACCACCTACCTCGTGAACCGCAAGGATGCCGAGCGTCCGAAGGATCTCGACGAGGCGCGCCGCCTGTGGAGCGACCGCCTTTCCTTTGAGTATCTGGCCGAGAAGCTCAATGAAGGGGATCGTGCCACCACGCTGGGGCACTTCACCTCCCACCTGAAAGCCGGAAACTACGAACGCCTCACGCAGAGCCTGACCAACAAGTTCAGCCCCGAAAAATCCGCCGATCTCACCAGTTTTGCCCGGAAGCAGTTTGAATCGGCGCTCTCCAAGGGAACCAACGCCGCCGCCGCGGCGGCCACCGAGGCCGTCAATCAGCGCCTCGATGCGGACATCCACGAGGAGATCGTCCGCAAGCTG
>CANGMO010000464.1 GCA_947454295.1 Verrucomicrobiota bacterium
CCCATGGGATTGAGCAGTGAGTGGCCGCAGGACACCGGCTTTCGCACCATTGGTACGCGCGCCAGCCTGACCGAGCTCACCATTCATCCGGTGGCGGCCTGGAAGGTCGCGGAAGGCCTGTCGATCGCCGCAGGACCCACGTTCAATCTGGCCGAGGTCGACCTGCGGCAGGGATTTGCCACGCCGGCTGCCGGCATCGGGGATGAGTTCCGCTTCAAGGGCCGCGGATGGAATCCGGGCTTCAACGCGGGCATCCTGTTTGCGCCGTCGAAGACCTGGCAGTTCGGGCTCACCTACAAGAGCGCGCCGACCATCGGTCTCACTGGCTCCAGCACCCTGACCGCTCCTGGAATCAACAACCGGCTCGACGCCTCCTCGGACTTTGTCATGCCGCAGAGTGTCGCGGCCGGCGTGTCCTACCGGCCAACCCCGGATTGGAACCTGGAGTTTAATGTCGACTGGACCGACTGGAGCCGGCTCAAGACGTTGACCATTCAGCAGGCGCCTTTGCCTGATGCGGTGCAGCCGTTGCACTGGCGCTCGAGCTTTTACTACGAATTTGGCGTCACCCGTCAGCTGGGCGGCGGCTGGAGCGTGAGTGCCGGCTACATCTTCAACGAAAACTCGCTGCCCGATGAACACTACCTGCCGCAGGTCGGGGATCTCGACCGGCACTTCCTCAGCATCGGTGGCGGATGGAAGAATGGTGGGCTCTCGATCGATCTGGCCTACCAGTTTGGGTACGGACCGGAACGCACCGTCACTGGCAGCGGCGTCAATCCCTTCGGTCAGTCCGCGGATGGTCGCTATCGTTTTCTCAGCCACGCGCTCTTGCTTTCCTGTGGTTGGCACTTTTAGTCAGGAACCCGGCTTCATCAGTGACCCAGGACCGGTCCGCCCCCGATCGCGCGGCGCGGACCGGCCGGCGGGGTTGTTGGAGACGCGGCGGACGAATTCGTGGAACCGGATTCCGTCCACGCCTGTCTCCAGCGACTGTGTTTGTCTTCGTGAATCAGTGGTTCGGGCTGCTGCTTCCGGATGGAATCGTGTCGGTTGACTTGATGGATGAGCAGCAAGCTCCAAACCACCCCGTTCGGTGAACGGGAGACGATCATCAGCTGTCGCAACAGCCAGGGTGCCGAGGTGCGTGCCACCCCGGTCCGTTTGACGCGGTTCACAGTGGTGTTCGAGGTCTACAACCCGTTCAGCATCGTCCAGCTCTCGGAAGTGCTCAGCGAGTTCCGCATCACCGTGAAGGACCGTCTGGTCTATCACGGACGCGGAATCGTCAGCAGCCTGGTCAACACCGGGATCATGCTGGTGGTCGAAGCCACGCTCGAGGAAGCGTGGCTCGACGTCGACCTGTTCCAGCCGGCGGGAAACCGCGAGCAGCTGCTGGCGGAGTTCACCGAGTTCCTTTCGGAGTGGCGGAAAATCTATTCCGTCGTCCCGGAGTTCAAGGTGGTGGTGGCGGACATGCAGACCCTGCTCGCCGACCTGCGCCGCTGGATGGAGCAGGTGGAACTGGGAATCCGGTCTGCACCCGCCGGCGAACGCTCGCGGCTGGAGCGCAATATTCTGGAGGAGCTCGGACAGGGTGTCCTGCCGACGATCCACGAGTTGTTCCAGCGGTTTGAATCGATTGCCAGCTCGGTGGATCCGCAGCTGCAGCCAATGCACCGGACCTACATCAAGCGCCAGCTCCATCCCCTGGTCCTTTGCTCGCCCTTCGCCTATCGGACCTATCAGAAGCCGCTGGGCTATGCCGGGGACTACGAGATGGTGAACATGATCCTGCGCGATCCGCTCGAGGGCGGTTCGCTGTTCGCCAAGACGGTCAATCTCTACTTCCTCAACTCTGCCCCGGCCCTGGCCCACCGAAACCGGATCAAGTACCTGATCGAAACCCTCACCGGCGAGGCACGGCAGGTCGTGGCGACCGGACGGCGGGTGCGGATCCTCAACCTCGGATGCGGCCCCGCCGGCGAGATCCAGCAGATGCTGGCCACCGATCCGGTGGTGGACTCCATGGACTTCACGCTCATGGATTTCAACGACGAGACGCTGGAGTTCACGCAGGCGCGCCTGGAGCGCCTGCGCGCCGATCACCGGCGCCAGACCGGAATCCAGTTCGTGAAGAAGTCCGTGCACCAAGTGCTGAAGGAGGGTTCCCGGCCGGCCGGCGACCGCACCCGGTACGAGGTGGTCTATTGTGCAGGGCTGTTCGACTACCTTTCCGACCGCATCTGCCAGCGGCTGATGAACATTTTCTACGATCTCCTCGAGCCGGGCGGGCTGCTCATCGCCACGAACGTCGATCCATGCAATCCGACGCGCTGTGGCATGGAGTTCATTCTCGACTGGCACCTCATCTACCGGGATCCCCAGCAGCTGTTGCAGCTTCACCCCACCCATGCCCCGGCGGGCAACGTGGTGACCAAGTCCGATGACACGGGCGTCAACATCTACATTGAAGTCCGCAAGCCCGCCGTCTCCTGAGCCGCACGATCCGGCGGAGTTTCAGGCGGCCTTCCTGGAGGAGGACCGTCGCGAGCGGCTCCGCATCGGTAAGCTGGGCTGCTGGCTGGTCATCGTGCTGATGCCGGTGGGCTGGGTTCTGGACGGGTTTGTGGCAGGGGAAGACGCCGGGGTGTTCCTGGGGCTTCGCCTGCTGTGTTCAGCCCTCACCGCCCTCATCCTTGCCCTGCACTATACGCCATGGGGAGCGAGGCATGTCCGCTGGCTTGGACCGCCCATTGCGCTGCTGCCGGTGCTGTCGATCTCGGTGATGATCGCGCGCCAGGGCGGCATCCATTCGAGCTACTACGCCGGGCTCAATCTCGTGCTGATCGCCGTGAACGTGGTCGCCCGGTGGACCATCGCCGAGTCCCTGTTTATCTCGGGTTCCACATTGATCGCCTACGGGGTGGCCTGCGTGGCCGCGACGGGATCCGCGCCCTTCAAGTCGGCGGATCTGGTGAACAACCTCTACTTCATGGTGCTCACCTCGGTGATCGTGGTGGCCGGCAACGGGCTGTACAATCAGCTGCGATTCCGGGAATTCACCTTCCGCTTCGAGCTCGATCGCAACCAGCGGCTACTCGAGGAGTCCAACCGCAAGCTGCGCGAACTCGACGAATTGAAGAGCCGGTTTTTCGCCAACATCAGCCACGAGCTGCGCACGCCGCTCACCCTGCTGCTTGCGCCGCTCGACTCGCTGCTGGCCCGCGGTGCGTCCATTTCCGCGAC
>CANGMO010000465.1 GCA_947454295.1 Verrucomicrobiota bacterium
CTCATCACCCTCGGGCACACGGACCCGGATGGACATTGCATCGGTGGCCTCGGCGCTCCCGGGAAACTCCTGATTGATGGCCGCCGCCACCCGGGCGGCGGAAGTGAAGTCGGCCTCACGCAGCAACAGTTCGAGATGCCGGTCCCGAACGATGTCGGAGGGAATCTCGCGCTCGACCAGGGCGCCACCCGGGATCTGCGCGACGGTGGGATGATTCTTCTGCACCGTGGCTCCGCCCGCACCCGCCGCGCCGCCGATGAATCCGCCGACCGCCAGCGGGCCCTGGGCAACCGCATAGACCTTGCCGTCGGCGCCCAGGAGCGGGGTCTGCAGGAGCACACCGCCCTGAAGGCTCTTGGCATCGCCCATCGAGGCCACCGTCACGTCCAGTCGTGATCCATTCTTGGAGAACGCACGGATGTCCGCGGTGACCATTACCACGGCCACGTTCTTCGACGAAACCGTGGTCGACGGCACATTGATGCCAAAGCGCTGGAGCATGTTGGCCACACTCCGCACGGTGTAGACCTGGTCCTTATCACCGTCGTTGGCGAGACCGATGACCAGGCCGTAACCGACCAACTGGTTGTCACGCGCCCCGGCAAACATCGCGAGGTCCTTGATGCGCGAGCCGAGCCCATAGGCGGCGGGCAACGGCGAAAGGGCCAGCGTGAGTAGCAGGGCGATGACGGAACGGAGGGACATGCGAAAGGGGGATTCGGAAATGGGTCGATAGCCGGCGCGGGATCAGAACGGCGCCACCTTGTCCCAGGCTTTGTGGAACCAGCCCTTGCCCTGGGCATCAGAGAGCGACCCCTTGGAGACATAGCGGATGGTGGCGTCGGCGATGTTGTAACTGAAGACGGTGTTGTTGGATTGAACGTCATCCGAGCGCACCACACCCCGCAAGATGGCGTCCTGGCTTTCGCCGGAGAAGGACGTGCGGCGGGAGCCCTCAATCACGAGGTTGCCGTTCGGAAGCACGTCGACCACACGAACCGAGATGCGCGCGGTGATGGTCTCCGAGTTGCTGATCTTGCCGCCGCCGTCAAAGGAGCTGTTGCCGTTGACCTTCAGCGCGGGATACTGGCCGCCCTTGGTGAGGAACTTGTCCTGCGCGGCACCGAACAGGAAGCTGCTGATCGACGAATCGATGCCGGTCTTCTTGGCGGTCGAGGTGCTGTTGTCCTTGCTGGCCGAATTGTTCTCCTGGACCAGGATGGTGAGGAGGTCTCCCACCGCCCGGGCACGGACGTCGGAGATGATCGATCGGCTCGAGGCATCGTGCCAGAGCGAGTCGGCCGTGGCGGGTGCGGTGAGCATCAAGGCTGCGCCGGCACCGGCGATGGCGGCAAGGCGGGCGAACTCAGAGGGTGACGAGGACGGTGTCTGCATTTTGGACCTTTCCATTGAATTCCTTTTGCGAACGCGGATTGCGGATCCGGATGACCTGACCCGGGACTCCATCTTCAAGCGCCATGGCGCGAACCGAGATCGACAGGCCGCCGTCCTGGACGAGGGCATCGATGAGATGGCCGCGGGTCACCACGGGACGCTGGCGAATCATGCGGGCGGTGAGCACCGAGCCCGGTGAAAGCGGCTCGCCCAGTTCATAACCCGAGGCATCGGGGGGCAGGCTGGCGATCGCATCGCGGATCGCGAGGGCATCACGCCGCTCCCGGAGCCACCCGGCCTCCGCAAGCGAAGTGCCACGAAGTAGGGCCGAGGGGGCGACGTACAGATCACGCCAGACACGTGCTTGAAGCGGCAACTGCCAGCTGCCGAGCAATTCGCGGCCGGCCTTGAGTTCGAAGCGGACGATGAAGGAGGCGGACAGGCCCGCCACGGGGAATTCGACGACCCGCAACGTGCCAGGCTCATCGGCAATCACCGGCGGCACCCAGGGCCGGGTCGGCACCAGCTCCAACTCGCCCTTGTCGCCGACATACGACTTCTGCATCGCGGCGGTGAGGCGTTCGAGCACCTCGGATTCCTCCAGCACACGGGTCCGGCGGGCCACGGTGGCCTCCGCGGCACCAGCCCAGTGCGGCAGGACGGCGGCAGGCAGACGCTGGCGCATCACGCCCTCAACCAGCCCCCGGCTCACTACCATGGAATGTCCCACCACCGGAGCGGTGGTGATTCGCAGGGCCGGGAGCGCAGGACCGTTGGTCCCCGCGTCGACAATGTCGGCAAGAAACACACCGGCACTTCCGGCGACCGCCTGGGGTCGCAGGGTCCAGGAATCGGTGACGGCGGGCGCATCCGAAGCGGCGCCGATTCCAAGGGCGAGGCCAAGCGACGTCAGTGCGGCGGCACTGCGGAGCATCGCGTTGAGAAGGGTTGGGTTCATCAGAAACCAGAAGAGATGCCGGGCTGACTCAGCCGCGGCGGAGATTGTTGGCCTGCTGCATCATTTCGTCCGCGGCCTGAACGGCCTTGGTGTTCACCTCGTACGCACGCTGCGCGACGATGAGGTTCACCATTTCCTCCACCACCTTGACGTTGGAAAGTTCGAGATAGCCCTGCTGCAGTTCGCCCAGGCCGTTTTCACCAGGATTTCCGAGTTCAGGCGCGCCGGACGATTTGGATTCGCGGTACAGGTTGCGGCCCGCGGATTCGAGGCCCGCCGGATTGGCGAAGCGAACCAGCTGGATGCGGAACGTCTGGCGACCCGCGGAACCCACCGTGGTGACTTCACCGGTCGGGGCGATCGTGATTTGCGTGGTGCCCGGAGCGATCGGCTGGAATCCGCCCTGCAGCGGCAGACCGTCGTTCGTCACGATGCGTCCATCCGAGGCCGTCTTGAAACCGCCATCGCGGGTGTAGGCGCGCGTGCCGTCGGGCATCTGCACTTCGAAGAAGCCATCGCCCTGAATCGCCACGTCCAGGCGCTCGCCGGTCTGCGTGAGCTCACCCGGCGTGAAGATCTTGGAGGTCGCAACCAGGCGCGAGCCGTGGCCGATCTGCACGCCCACGGGGGACTGATTGCCACCGCCCTGCTCCGCACCGGCGGCGCGGTTGGTCTGGTACAGCAGGTCCTGGAATTCGGGCTTGTTCTTCTTGAAGGCCGTCGTGTTGACGTTCGCCAGGTTGTTGGCGATGACGTCGAGGTTCACCTGCTGGGACTGCATGCCCGCCGCGGACGAATAGAGAGCTCGGATCATGGAAGGAGGGGTTGGGGTTCAGCGGCCGGACGTTACGACGTGGCGGTCAACTCGGAGATGGCCTTGCCCATGCGGTCGTCC
>CANGMO010000466.1 GCA_947454295.1 Verrucomicrobiota bacterium
CACGCCGCAGGGCGACACCGCCACCTTCCGCGCCACCGTCGTCTTCGACAGCCTTCCCAAGAATGCCGGCGCCGCCATCACGGCCGACAACGCCTACACGCTCTATCTGAACGGCAAGAAGCTGAAGTCCGACGATGCCTGGGACACCGTCGAATCGATCGACCTCACCCCGCTGCTGCGTCAGGGCACCAACGAATTCCTCATCACCGCCCGCAATGGTGGCGACGCGCCGAATCCTGCCGGCCTCTTCTTCGAGGCCCGCTGGCGTTTCGCAAATGGCAAGATTGGCACCCTCGCCTCCGGCACCAACTGGCTCGCCACGCGCACCAAGCCCAACGGCGAGGGAAAGCTTCCGGCCACCAATGTCGTTTGGGAACCCGTCGTGTTGGTGGACGATTCGGCATGGCGCGACACCACCGCCGGTGGCATCAGTGCCACACTGCGGCAGGCCACCGTGGCGGACCGCCCCCGCGTCCGCGTGTCGCTGCTCAAGAGCGACCTCCTGCAACGCACCCTCGGCCGACCGAATCGCGAGCAGATCGTCAGCGTTCGCCCCGATGAACTGTCCACACTGGAGGCCATGGACCTCAGCAACGGCCCGCTGCTGGCCGCACGAATTCACGACGGCGCCAAGAAGCTGTCAGGCCGGTCCTGGAAATCCTCCGACGACCTCGTGGATTGGCTGTACCGGGCCGCCCTCTCGCGTCCGCCGGCCCGCGGGGAACTGGAGCTCGCCCGCAACACCCTCGGGAATTCACCCAGCCAGGAAGGGGTCGAGGATCTGCTATGGTCCGTCCTGTTGCTGCCGGAATTCCAGCTCGTCCGCTGACCCGCAACCGCCCATCGTTTTCAACGTCATCGCCGTCGTCGCCACCTCCGAAGTCCAACCGCACTCCATCCCATGAATCCCCTGGAATTGGACCCGCAGAATCCCCGCCGGGATTTCCTGAAGAAGCTCTCCGCGGCCGGCCTCGCCGCGCTCATGGCCCCGGAGCCGCGCCTCCTCGGCGCCGACGCGGCCGGCGCACCGATTGTCGCCCCGAAACCGCGGGCAGACGCCTGCATCTTGTTGTGGATGGGCGGCGGCATGGCCGCACCTGAGACCTTTGACCCGAAGCGGTACAGTCCCTTCGAAAAGGGTCTTCCGGTGTCGAAGATGCTCAGCACCTTCTCGTCGATTCCGACCGCCGTGGACGGCGTGCGCATCTGCCAGGGACTCGAGCGCGTCGCCCAGGTCATGGACCGCGCCACGCTCATACGGTCCGCCGTGCAGCCGGACCTCGGCAGCATCCTGCACTCGCGTCACCAGTACCACTGGCACACCGGCTACGTCCCGCCGCAGACCGTGGCCTGCCCGCACATCGGCTCCTGGATCTCGCGCGTTCTCGGTCCGCGAAACCCGGTGATGCCCGCCTTCATCAACATCGGTCAACGCCTCGAGGGCCACGGGGAATCGGAGGAGCTTAAGGCCTTCACCACCGCCGGATTCTTCGGCAACGAATTCGGTCCCATGAATCTCCCGGATCCCGCGGGCGCGGCGTCCGCCGTGCAGCCGCCGCCGGGCATGACTCCCGATCGGTTCGCCAGCCGCTACAAGTTCTACCGCCAGCTCATCGACAAGAATCCACGTCGCGACTTCATGAGCGACCATCAGCAGGAGTCGATGCTCCGCGCCATGGACAACGCGCAGCGCTTGCTCGGATCCAAGGAACGCGCGGCGTTCGACCTCTCACTCGAATCCGAGGCCACGCAGAAGGCCTATGGGGACAGCCATTTCGCGAAGGGATGCTTGCTGGCACGGCGGCTCGTGGAAAACGGGGCGCGATTCGTCGAGGTGACCACCGAGTACGTGCCCTTCTACCACTGGGACACGCATGCCGACGGCCACTCCACGGTGGCGCGGATGCACGGGGAGATCGACGGTCCGATCGCCCAGCTCGTGCTCGATCTGGAGAAGCGCGGCATGCTGGACCGCACCCTGATTATCCTCGCCAGCGAGTTCAGCCGCGACGCCCTGATCGAGGGCGTGCCCGGCTCCAAGGCTACCGACCAGGCGACCGCTCCGTCGGAAACCCTCCAGGAGGCGAAGCATTACGGACTGCATCGCCACTTCACCGGCGGCACCAGCGTGGTGATGTTCGGCGGCGGCGTGAAACGCGGACACGTCCACGGCGCCACCGCCGACGAACGGCCGCTCGTCGCCATCAAGGATCCCCTCACCATCCGCGATCTCCATGCCACCGTCTTCACCGCCATGGGCATCAGTCCGAAGACGGTGTTCAACATCGAGCAGCGGCCCTTCTACGCCACCGAGGACGGCAAGGGCGTCGCGGTCGAATCCATCTTTGCCTGAGCTTGTCGGTGTTCACGGCGCATGCCTCCCCAACCTGATTCGGAACGCCGCGGCAAGAAGCCCGGCAAGGAACTCTACCGCCAGCTCCGCGGCCTTTCCTGCGACGAGCTCTGGAATACCGAGGTTCCCAGATTCAATGCCGCGTCGCCGCGCGAACGGATTGAACGCGTCTCGGTGATCCGCGCGGTGAGCGTGGTGTTCCCCGAGACGGGCACCCCCGCTCAACGCGAGCAGGCGCTCCAGTGGGTGCGTTCGCTGGTGAACGATCCCGAGGAAAAGGTCCGCCGCTACGCCGTCGAGGCGCTTCCGAAGCTCGGGGCCGATGCCGCCGAAGAGGCGCAGCTGCTCGCACGGCTTCAATCCGACACCACCGAGCGCGAACGCAAATCCCTCGGACGGGCCCTCGGTCGCATCGGTGGAACCGCCACCCTGGAATCCCTCCAGCAGGGCGCCGCCACCCTCGACCCCGAGGCGGCCCAGCGCGTGAAGGCGCGACTCCTCCGCGAACAATCTCCGGGGAGCGTGGTGATGAACCGCCAGCTCGACGACACCCGCGGACTCGAAGTGCACCTGCGTGGACGCCGTGGATTGGAGAACATCGTGGCCGATGAACTCGACGCCGCCACCCTCTCGGGAGCCCCGTTTGAAGGGGTCGCGGTGCACACCGGACTCGTGGTCGCCCGAGCGCGTGGCAAGTTCACGCTCGCCGATCTCTACCGGCTCCGCTGCTTCGACACCGCCGGCTTTGTCCTCGGCACGGTTCCCAACCTGGGCGGCTCCGCCACTCCGGACCGGATTGCCGACTGCATCGCCTCGCCCCGCGCGCAGGCGCTAGTCCGTGCGTTCCACGACGGACCGGTTCGCTACCGGTTGGAGTTCGCCGATCAGGGACACC
>CANGMO010000467.1 GCA_947454295.1 Verrucomicrobiota bacterium
CGCCAGTGGTGATCAACGAAGTGATGTACCATCCACCCGGCGGCAACGACGACGAGCAGTTTGTCGAGTTGTTCAATCCCGGCAGCCGGCCGGTGCCGGTTGCGGGATGGCAGCTCGGAGGCGGCATTCATGCGACCTTCTCTGAGTCGATCCGGCTAGCTCCCGGGGCCTACGGCGTGGTGGCACGGAATCCGGAACAGCTGCTCGCGACGCATCCCAATTTGAAGCCCGAAGCAGTTCTCGGGAGCTTTTCCGGCAGCCTGTCCCACTCCGGGGATTCCGTGACCCTGTTAAAGCCGGTGTCGGTCCCCAGCGTTTCACCCAGCGGCATCCGTTCGACCAATACCGTAATGGTTGCGACGGAACGTGTGAGCTATCGCACGGGCGGACGTTGGGGGCGCTGGAGCGACGGCGGTGGAAGCAGTCTCGAGCTCACCCACCCAAGCCGGGATCGAAATGAGGCCTCCTCCTGGGCCGACAGCGACGAGTCCGCCAAGTCGCCCTGGGTGACGATCGAATCCAAGGGCCTGGTCGACAACGGCGCCAGCGATGCTCCGAGTGCCCTGGAGATCCTGCTCTACGGGGCCGGCGAATGCCTGCTGGATCAGGTTGAAGTCCTTTCGAGTGGCAAGACGAACCTCATTTCCAATTCCGGATTCGAGACGGGCACCAACACCTGGACCTTCCAGGGCAATCACAGCGGCACGACGCTTGAAACCACGGAAGGGTATCAAAGCACCCAGTCCTTGCACGTGCGCGCCACCGGCGCCGGCACCACCGGACCCAATCGCCTCCGTGTTCCCCTCACCGCGCAACCCTCAAAGGCCAAGACCGAGCCGGCAACCCTGCGCGCGCGGGTTCGCTGGCTTCGAGGCACTCCGAATCTTCTTCTGCGTCTTCACGGCAATTGGATGGAGGCCGCGGGTTATTCGCTGGCGACCCGCGATTTCGGCACACCGGGTGCGCCGAATTCCCGGCGGGTTCCGGAGCCTGCCCCCTCCATCTCCGCGGTTCGTCATGAGCCGGTTCTACCAGCAGCCCGCTCGGAAGTTCGAGTGGTGGCACGCGTCGCGTCGGCCAACGGACTCGGCCAACTGGTGCTTCGGTGGCGTGTCGATCCCACCGGAGCCACCAACGAAACCACGATGAGCCACCACGGTGGCGGTCTCTATTCGGCCCTCATCCCAGGTCAGGCGACGGGAACCCTGGTGGCGTATCACATCGCCGCCAGCGACAACGGCCCTTCCGGCGCCACCAGCCTGTTTCCCTCGGATGCCCCCGTGCGGGAGTGCCTGATTCGATGGGGCGATAGCAACGTGGTCGGGGCGCTCGGCGGCTATCATGTCTGGATGACCCAGAACACCGCCAACCGATGGACTCGTCGCGAAAAGCTCAGCAATGAACCGCTGGATGTCACGGTCGCGTACGGCAACAGCCGCGTGATCTACAACGCCGGAGGGCAGTACAGCGGAAGTCCGTACCATGCCCCGGGATTCACCGGCCCGACCGGCGCGAACTGCGACTACCTGCTCTCTTTTCCCGCCGATGACTCGTTCCTGGGCGAACAGGAAATGGAACTGCTGCAACCTGGCAACGGTGGTGGGGATCAAACCTGCCAGGGGGAACAACAGGCCTACTGGATCGCAGAACAGTTGGGTCTGCCCGCCTGTCACCGACGGCCCGTGCTGTTGTACGTGAACGGAACGCGTCGCGGAATCACCTACGACGACGCCCAACAGCCGGGGAAGGAAATGGTTTCCCAGTGGTTCCCCGACGATGCCGGGGGCGAGGTGCACAAGATTCAGCTGTGGTTCGAGTTCGACTCCACGGGAGCAAACTTTTCCTCGGTGGGAGCGGATCTAAGTCGATACAGCACCACCCAGGTGGGCACCGGTGCCACCGTGAAAAAGAAGGAGCGCTACCGCTGGACCTGGCCTCTGCGCGCCTTTGGGGATGATCCGAACAACTACACGAACCTCTTCGCACTGGTGGAATCGGTGAACACCACCGCGACGGGGGATCCCTACACTCGAACGCTGACTCACGCGACGGACGTTGAGAACTGGTTCCGCACCCACATCGTCGAGCACCTCGTGGGCAACAACGACAGCTACAGCTACGGAGGTGGCCAGAACATGTACGCCTACAAGCCCCAGCATGGCCCGTGGAAGCTGATGATCTGGGACATCGACTTCGCCTTCCAATCCGCGGATCCCAAGAGTCAGATGGACAGCATCGGTGGCCGCAACGTCGGGCCGGTGAACAATCACCCGCCGTTTGCCAGGCTTTACTGGCAGATCATCCAGGAGGCCGCCAATGGCCCGCTGCTGGCCGAGCGCAGCAATCCCATCATCGATGCCCGCTACAACGGCATGCGGGCGGCAGGCGCCACCTCGGTCAGCTCCGGCACCAGCATCAAGTCCTTCATCTCCTCCCGCCGGACCTATCTACTCGGCCTGCTGACCAACAAGGCGGCACCCTTTGCATTCGTCTCCAACGGCGGCGCCGATTTTTCCAGCGCCAACAGCTCGTTCAACCTGGCGGGCACCGCCCCGCTCGCAGCGAGGACGATCACACTCAACGGACATCCGGTCGACGTCACCTGGAACACGCTTTCCAATTGGACGGCGCGCGTGGTCCTGGACCCCGGGACCAATACCTTCAAACTCTCCGGCCTGGATGCCGACGGTAAGGTCGTGGCGCAAAGTGGCGCCACCATTCGCATCGAATACACCGGTGCCGCCGCGGATCCCGCGGGTCAGGTCGTCATCAACGAACTCCTTCCCAACCCGTCCGTCCCTGGCTCCGGGTTCATCGAACTGGCAAACCGTTCCTCCGCTTCGTTCGATCTCTCGGGCTGGCGACTCGACGGGGTTGGATTGACCTTCCCGGCGGGCACGGTGCTTCCGGGAGGGGCCTTCGGGGTGGTGGTGGAGGATCCGTTCACGTTCGCCGACACGTTCTCGCCGCTCATCACTCCCCTGGCCACCTATCCCGGCCGGCTGAATCCCGAGGGCGAAACCCTGAGATTGGTAAAACCCGCGGTTCCGCCGGCCGAGGATCAGGTGATCGACACAGTCACCTACGCGACGACACCTCCCTGGCCCACATCGCTGGGGCTTGGTGCTTCGCTTCAACGGGTGATCAACGGACCGGTGCACGATCGCCCCGCAGGATGGACTGCCGCAGCGGTTCCAAGCGGCGCCACGCCCGCCAGTGTGGCCACCCCGGGGCAGGTCAATTTCCG
>CANGMO010000468.1 GCA_947454295.1 Verrucomicrobiota bacterium
ACGCTTGGAAGTCTGGGACCCGACCCAGGGCGCGCGGGTGGCGTCGATTCCTCTCGAGTTTGATTTCGACTATTCGGCGGTCAGTCCGGAAGGGCGCTCGATTGCGATCAATCCCATCGGCGTGCCGGTGTTTCGGGTTCTGGACGCCCGGGAAGGTCGAACGGTCGCGGAGTTTTCGCTGGAATCCTCAGCGGTTTCGATCGCGTGGAGCGCGAACAGCGAATGGGTCGCCGTGGGCTCCGATGACAACGCGATCTATCTCTGGTCCCTGCGTTCAGGTGGGCCGCGTTTGCGTCTCACCGGGCACCAGAACTACGTCCACGGGGTGGCATTTCTCTCCGGCCAGCGGTTCCTCGCCTCCAGCTGCTGGGACGGAACAACGCGGCTGTGGGAGGTCTCAACGGGGCGGGAGATCCTTCGATTGGGTGTGTCGGGACATCTGGCGACCGGCAGTGCGGGGACGCAGATGGCGGTTCAATCGTATGATTCCAAGGCCCTCGATCTCTTTGAACTGGTGCAGTCCCAGGTGGTGAGGACGCTCGATCTTCCGGCAACGAACCGGCTGATCAGTCCGTTTGACGTGTCGTTCAGTCCAGACGGCAGTCGCCTCGCTGCGGCGGCGTGGGACGGGGCCCACGTGCTGGACGTGGATTCGGGCGTTCCGGTGGCGACGTTTCCGGAGCGATTTGCCCGGACGGCAGTGTTTGTGGATTCGGGACGTGCATTGCTGGTGAGCGGAAACACGTCGTGTCGGCTCTGGTCGCTGGAGTCGCCCGGATCCGAAGCCTCGACGCCGGTGGCTCCGGGGCACGGTTGGAATGTGGCCGCGTCGAGCGAGTCCGGGGCGCTGGTAGCCCTGGCCCGGGGCGAGGAAGTTTGGGTGATTCCGCGGGGCGGGGCAACGCGGGTGTTGAGGCGGCCACCGCAGCAGTTTCAACGCGTGGCGCTGAGTCCGAACGGAAGATGGCTGGCGGCCTCGGGGCGACTCGAACTGGGTTTTGCAATCTGGGATCTCGACACCGGAGAGTCCCCGGCCTGGGCGCCCGCCTCCCATGCGCTGGGGTGCGAGGTAATCTTCAATCCCGACGGCGCGGCGTTGGTGGTCGGTGATTCGGAGCAGTATGCCGCCTACTCGACCCACGATGGACGCGTCCTTTGGCGGATTCCGCGTCATGATACCGCGACACTGCACGGTCTGGGGGCGTTTACCGCGGATGGCCGGTTCTTCGCCTGCGCGCTCAGCCGGACGGACATTGGCCTCCACCGGGCGTCCACTGGGGAGCGGTTGGCGAGGTTGGAGCATCCGAATCCCAAGCAGGTCCTCGCCCTCGCCTTCAGTCGGGATGGCACCCACCTGGCGGTGGCCAGTCCGGCCCATGAGGTGCGTGTCTGGGATCTGAAGCGCCTCGGCGCCGGGATTCGGGAGGCCGGGTTGCCCTGGGATCTGGATGTCAGGCGGTGAGCGCAGTGGTGTTGAATGGTCGAAGAGGTGAAGCGGTGAAGCGGTGAAGCGGTGAAGCGGTGAAGCGGGAGAGGGCGGCGGCGTTGCTTGTTCCTCTTTCTTCCCTCGAATCGGATGGGACAGTCATCGGGTCGCACCAGCAGCAGTCCGCCATGCCTTTTCCAACCCAGCATGGCTTCCACCTCCACCCATGCATTTTGGCGTAGGAAAATTATTTCAGAAGTTGTGAAAGAACTCCGCCGGTGGTTGCGAAGGGCGGGGGATGAACAAATCACGGTCATGGATGTTCGCGGCCGCCCGGGTCGCGGTGGGGCTGGCGATGGTGCTGTCGGGATGGATGGCCGCCGCCGCCACGTGGCGGGCGGGACAATCCGGCGCCGCGCTGCCCAGTCAGGTGGATCCGCCCTGGCATCTGCAAGGGACTGGCGGTCTGACGCCCACTCTGGATTCGGGGCAGGGGATGCTGGTGGCCACGGGAGCGGGCCAGCAGTTGTTCTACGAGCGTCGCGGGGCGGATGTGGCGATGGGTTCGAGTTTCTGGATGGCCGCGAGCGTCCAGATTCTGCCGCTGGCCGCCGCACCGGCAAACGCCGTTCCGGCCACCGTCGGATTCATTCGAGCCGACGGCCGGCGGGCCGCGCTGCACATCGCTGCGGGGCGGATCTATGTGACCGCCGACGCCGAGGGAAACGGCACTGGCGCCCAGGCCGGGCCAAGTCTGGCGCTCGACACCTCGGTTCTTCGCACCTATCGCCTGGAATTCAATGAGCGCCTTGCGGCGAATACGCTGATTTTGAAAGTAAGCGGACCCGGCGCCACGACGCTGCGCCTGCCTCTGTTCGCCGGCGCCGCGACGGATGGCCCGGTGATGTATTTCGGGGCCCGTCACGGGACGGCCGGGAAGGCGGCATGGAAGTCGGTCGCGGACAACGCCGCCGGAACGCCTTTCAGTTACCAGGGGCACCTCAATTTCCCGCGCGCCACGCCGGCCAACGGCACCTTCGACTTTGAGTTCCAACTCTGGGATTCCCCGGAGGGCGGCACTCAACTGGGATCCACCATTCACATGAGCTCGGTTCCGGTGCGGGCGGGATCGTTCTCCGTCGACCTCAATTTTGGCGCTGCCATTCTCACCGATGCCGATCCGTGGATGACGATCGCAGTCCGCGTGGCGAATCAGGCAGGCGCCTTCACCACGTTGACCCCGCGCGTACCAATCCGGCCGGTGCCGCTGGCGCTGCAGCTCACCGAGCCGCCCGATTTAATCGCAGTGACCAGCCTCAACGGCCTGCGGGGTGGTGTCGTGATCGAGGCCGGAAACGGATTGAACCTGGTGCGCGACGAGGCGCAGCAGTTGATTCGACTCGAGCTGACGTCCACGGGCGGCGGCACACCCCACACGCATTTTGGAGAGTCGTGGGAGGGCAGCAGCCCGACGGCGGGATTGACGTTGAACAACCTGAACCAGACCGGCGCGGCCCTCCGCCTTCGCGGGGTGGGGGATCTGCTCCAGGCCTTCGGCCCGGCCCCGGGTGCAGCGCCGGTGATGTTCCTGTCCGGCGGCGGGGAGGTGACGGCGCGTCGATTCATCGGCGACGGTTCCCGCCTCACCAACATCATCTGGGAACAGCTGCCCGGCACTATTCCGGTGGATCGCCTCCCGCAGATTCCTCGCAGCAAGCTCCCGTCGGATTTGGGCGGAAGCGGCGGCACCGACGCGGCACAGCACTTTGGCCAGAAATGGATCGGCGTGACCAACGTCCCTG
>CANGMO010000469.1 GCA_947454295.1 Verrucomicrobiota bacterium
CCCTCCAAGCCCGGCATCCAGGCCCACAACCAGTATCGCGGCACGCGCAAGCTGCCCAACGGGCACTACCTGGTCTGCTTCAAGGGGGAAAATCGGGTGGTGGAACTCGACGCCACGGGCAAGGAGCTTCGATCCATCCCGGTCGCCGGCGATCCTCATGCCGCCGTGCCGCTGGAGAACGGCCGCCTGCTCATCACCTGCGGCGACGGTCACAAGGTGATCGAGGTCGACGCCAGCGGCCAGACGCTGTGGGAATTGAATGAGCAGGACATTCCCGGGAACCCGCTCCGCCTGACCGCGGGCTGCCAGCGGCTACCCAATGGAAACACGGTCATCTGCAATTACCTCGGCCACGGACATGTGGGCACCCAGCCCTGCGTCTTTGAAATCACGCGCGACAAGCGCCTGGTCTGGTCCTTCCGAGACGACGCCCAGTTCAAGACCATCAACCAGATCCAGCTCCTCGACGTGCCCGGCAATGTGGTCCGGGGCGAAATCCGGCGCTGAATCGCGTCGCCCCCAACCGCAGGGCGAGAGCCTGGTATCGTTGGGTTGCCTAAAATCGGCAGGGCGAATTTCCGGATGAGCCGGGCGCACGGACGCCCCTTGCATCGCAACGCGGCATCCCACCTGCCGGCTACGCGCCCGCTCGGCGGAGACTCGCGCTACCGGGTGACTGCGGCAATTCCGTGGCGCCTTTGCGCTCTGTGCGTGCCCCAATTCGGTTCAGGGAATTGGTGTCACGCCAAGTGCGGTAAGACGGAATGAGGAGAGGAAGCCGTGAATGCCCTGCTCAGTGCAGCGGTTCGAGGAAGAGATCCTTGAAGAACACTTCCGTGCGCCCGCCGCCATGCACCTGCAGGCCGATGCGGCCGTGCTGCGGAATCGAGGCGTCAGCTTCGGTGTAGTCGACCATCAGAACGCCATTGATCTTGAGAACAATGTGCGGCCCCTCACAGCGAACCTCGTAGTCGTTCCACTCGCCCAGCTTCACAGCCGTCTTCACCGCGGTCTCGGAGGGTTTGGCCATGGGCTTGTTGCGGCGCGACTCGTCGTACAGCGTGCCGAACCATCCCTCGCCGATGTCCGCCTGGTACCCCTTCATCTCGCTGTCATTGGGCACGCGCTCGCTGCGGAACTGGATGCCCGAATTCACAAAGCCTTCGGTGCCGGTCAGCTTGAACTTCGCACGCAGAACAAAGTTGGTGTAGCGCGACGTGGTGGCGAGAAACTCGTTGCGCGGCTGCACGCGCGAGAAGGTGCCGCCAACAATCATGCCGTCCTTTACGTGGAAGGTCTGATTGGTGTCCCCATCCCAACCGTGGAAACTCTTCCCATCAAACAGCCGAACCTTGGAGGGCGCGGCCAGCAGCGAGGAGGCGGCAAGGCAGGCGATCAGGCAGGAAATCCAGGGGCGCATGGGGGAACGATGGAAATGGGATCTGACGAAGTCCAGCCGCGACTTTCGGGAGCTTCAGGCAGCCCGGACATAAGCCCGCGACATTCGGTGCTGTAATTAGTTTAATTAAACACCCCTCATTTCAGGGCAAGACTCGCTAAGTTTGCGCCAAAGGATGTCAGGCGCTCCCCGGGGCTTGGGGTTCAAGGTTTCACCCGACATGAGCACCACATTCCTGAAAACCTCAGCACTCACACTCGCTGCCGTCACCTCTGTCGCCGCGCCCGCGCTGGCCGATGACTGGTTGGAACATGCCGCTAACCCCGTCACCAACCCTATCTTCTTCGAGAGCGCCCAGATCCAGAGCGAAGTACGGCCGCTGTTCCTGCATCACCGCCTCGACAACGGATTCGTCGGCGGCGGCTCCGTCAACGTGTACGCGCTCCAGCTGCGTTACGCGGTGAATGACCGGCTCGCCATCATCGCCACCAAGGACGGTTACATTGACACCCACACCCCGGGCCTTGGGAATCGCGGCGGCTGGGCGGATCTCGCGGCCGGCCTCAAGTACGCGCTGATCAAGGATGACGCCAACCAGTTCCAGCTGACCCCCGGCTTCACCGTGGATCTGCCGACCGGCAATGAGAAGGTCTTCCAGGGCACCGGCAAGGGTGAGTGGAACGCCTTCGTCTCCGCGGTGAAGGGCTTCGGCGACTTCCATGTGTCAGCCAACGTTGGCGCCCGCATCCCCAACGACATGAGCAAGAGCACGGCCTCCCTGCACTACAGCGGTCAGCTCGACTACTATGTCTGCAAGTGGTTCATGCCCTTCGTTTCGATCAACGCGTTTACCACGCTGAACGGCGCGGGTGGCCTCCCGATCACCTCGGAGGGATTTGATCTCATCAACTTCGGCAGCGGCCACGCCAACGGCCAGACCCAGGCGGCAGCCGGTGGTGGTTTCCGATCACGCGTCCTCGCCAATGTCGATCTGGGCTTCGCCTACGAAGTCGAAGTCACCAACCAGACCGACATTTTCAAGGATCGTTTTACTGTCGACGTCAGCTGGCGTTTCTAGTATAAACGCCTCGCCGGACCCATCCGATCCGGCTCCTTCCTGGCGGCGGTGGCGCAAGTCACCGCCGCTTATTTTTACCCCAATCAATTCAGGTGCAGGAGCTTAGAAAACCGCCCCCTCCCCTTTGAACTGCTCCTCACCCGGGATGGCCCGAGCCCAATAAAAAACCCCGGGGGAAGAACACCCCGGGGTGACTTTTTTGGACGGTGATTGGCGTCAACCGGCTCCGCCGCCGCTCACCGCCTTCGGATCCCCCTTGAGCAGGCTCACCCAATAATCGCGGTTCATGCGGGCGATGAAATCCAGGCTGATTTCCTTTGGGCAAACCGCCTCGCAGGATCCCGTGACCGTGCAGCTGCCGAAGCCTTCAGCGTCCATCTGATTGACCATCGCCTTCACGCGGCGGTTCCGCTCCGGCTGGCCCTGCGGCATCAGACCGAAGTGAGACACCTTCGCCGCCACGAACAGCATGGCGCTGGCGTTCTTGCAGGCGGCCACACAGGCGCCGCAGCCAATGCACTGCGCGGCATCCATGGCCAGATCCGCACTCTCCTTGGGCACCGGCACGGCATTGGCATCGGGCGCGGACCCGGTTCGCACCGAGACGAATCCGCCCGCCTGCTGGATGCGATCGAAGGCCTTGCGATCCACCACGAGGTCCCGGATCAACGGGAACGGCTTCGCACGGAACGGCTCCACGAGAATCTCGTCCCCGTCCTTGAAGCTGCGCATGTAGGTCTGGCAGG
>CANGMO010000470.1 GCA_947454295.1 Verrucomicrobiota bacterium
GCGATCGAGTCGGGACTTTGCCGTGGGGTCTCCTCCCCGTTCCCGGGGATCCGAAGGCGCGTGTTTCGATTGGAGCCGGGGGCGCGGTGGTGTCAGCCTTTTGGCCATGAAGTTGCCTGGACAGCTCTACGTGGATGGCGCCTACCGCGACGCGGCCAACGGTGCCCGGACCGCACTCATCAATCCCGCGACCGAGGCCGAATTTACCCAGGTCGCCGCGGCGACCACCGCCGATGTCGACGCCGCCGTGGCGTCCGCCCAGCGCGCCTGGGAGGGCGGTTGGCGTGACCTCGCCCCCGGTAAGCGTGCCGAGATTCTTTTCCGCATCGCCCGCCTGTTGCGCGACTACTCCGAGCATATCGCCGAGTTTGAAATGCTGCAGATCGGCAAGCCCATCGCCGACGCGCGCGACGAGGCCGGTCTCGGAGCCCGGGTGTTTGAATACTACGCCGGTGCCATTTCGCTTTTCGGCGGCCAAACGCTGCCGGTGGCCCGCGGTGGATTTGATTTCACGCTCCGTCAGTCGATGGGCGTGGTGGCGGCGATCGTTCCGTGGAATTTTCCGTTCCCTATCGCATGCTGGAAGGTGGCTCCCGCCCTCGCCGCCGGGAATTGCGTGGTGCTCAAGCCCGCGTCGTTGTCACCGCTAACTGCGCTGGCGCTCGGTGAGATCGCGCACGCCGCCGGTCTCCCCGCGGGTGTGTTGCAGGTGCTGCCCGGATCGGGCTCCGTGGTGGGCGACGCGCTCGTCTCGCATCCATCGATCCGCAAGGTGTCGTTCACCGGATCCACCGAAGTGGGTCGTCACATCATGGGCCTCGCAGCGCGGGACATCAAACGGGTGTCCCTCGAACTGGGCGGCAAATCGCCCAACATCGTGTTCGCGGACGCCGACTGGCAGAAGGCCGCCGACAATTCCCCGATGAGCGTGTTTGCCAACACCGGCCAGGACTGCTGTGCGCGAAGCCGCATGTACGTGGAGCGTTCGGTGTTCGAGCCGTTCGTGGAGCGCTTTGTCGCGGCGACGAAGAAGCTGGTGGTGGGCGATCCGACGCGCACCGAGACCCAGCTGGGACCGATGGTCTCCGCAGGCCAGCGTGCCTCGGTGGAGGCGTATCTCGACGACGCCCGCAAGACTGGGGCCCGCATCGCCTGTGGCGGCGGCCGGCCCCATCCGAAAGGCTACTACCTGGAACCGACGGTCCTATTGGACGTTGCGCCGACCGCCAAGTGCTGGCGCGAAGAGATTTTTGGCCCCGTGGTGGCCATCACTCCGTTCGATGATGAGGCAGCCATGCTGCGTGACGTGAACGCTTCGCCGTACGGCCTCAGCGGTTCCATCTGGACGCAGAATCTTTCCCGCGCCCTGCGGGTGTCGCGCGCCGTGCAAAGTGGCGTGCTGAGCGTGAACTCGCACAGCAGCGTGCACGTCGAGGCGCCGTTCGGCGGCTTCAAGACCAGCGGCCTTGGCCGCGACCTCGGCATGTCGGCCATGGAAGGCTACACCGAGTTGAAGAACGTCTACGTTGCTGAGTAGGAACCCTTCGTCTGGAACCGATCCCCTCCCCGAACCCATGAGCCTCTCCTTGAAGCAACTGCAGGCGGCCGTGAAGTCCGGCGCCATCGACACCGTCCTCGTGGCTGCGCCGGATCCCTTTGGCAGGCTGGTGGGCAAGCGGTTCCGGGCGGATTACTTCCTGAAGTCAGTCGCCGAACAAGGGACCCACGGTTGCAATTACCTGCTTACGGTAAACCTTGATATGGATCCGTTGGACGGCTTCAAGCTGGCCAACTGGGAGTCGGGCTTCGGTGACTTTGAATTGCGACCCGATCCGGCGACGATGCGGATTCTGCCCTGGCAGACCGCGTCGGCGCTCGTGCTCTGCGATTTCCATCGCCACGATGGCGTCCTGGTCGAGGAGGCGCCGCGCTCGGTGTTGCGTCGCCAGGTGGAGCGTCTGGTGAAGCTTGGCTTCACTTGCGAGTGCGCCACCGAGCTCGAGTTCTATCTCTTCAACCAGACCTTCCATTCGGCGCATCAGGCCGGATATCGCGATCTGCAACCGTCGAGCGACTACCGCATCGATTACCACCTCATGCAGCCGACGCGTGACGAGCCGTTGATGCGGGCGATCCGCAACGGGCTCACCGAGGCGGGCGTGCCGGTGGAGAGCAGCAAGGGTGAATGGAGCCGGGGTCAGCACGAGATCAACTTCACCCACGCGCAGCCGCTGCCCATGGGCGACATGCACGTGCTGTTCAAGCATGGCGTGAAGGAAATCGCCGAGCAGCACGGCAAGTCGGTGACCTTCATGGCCAAATACGCGCCGTCCGAGGCGGGCAACTCCTGTCACGTGCACCTCAGCCTGTGGAAGGGCGGACGCAACCAGTTCTGGGATGCGAAGGCCCACGCGGGATCGAAGCTCTTCCGTCAGTTCCTTGGCGGCATGCTGAAGTACTCGCCGGAGTTCTGCCTCTTCTACGCGCCGACCATCAACAGCTACAAACGCTACCAGGCCGGCAGCTGGGCGCCGACCCGCATGGCGTGGTCGACCGACAACCGGACCTGCGGATTCCGCGTGGTGGGTCACGGGAACTCGTTCCGACCGGAGAACCGCATGCCGGGCGCGGATGCGAACCCGTATCTGGCCCTCGCCGCGATGATCGCGGCCGGCCTCGCCGGTGTGGAGGAGGATCTCGATTGTGGCGACGCCTACGCGGGCAACGCGTACATCGATCCCAAGCTGCAGCGGCTGCCCTCGAGCTTGCGCGATGCCGCCGATCTCTTTTCGGAATCGAAGCTGGCGAAGAGCGTTTTCGGTCAGCCGGTGGTGGACTTCTACACGCACCACGCGCGGCTGGAACTCGAGGCCTTTGGTGCCGCCGTCACCGACTGGGAAAAGCAGCGGTACTTTGAGCGGATCTAGTCGGGCGCGGAGCTGGCGTCGGATTCCGTCCGCTTGCCCGCCATGGCCGGACGGTTAGTTTGTGGTCATGGAGGCGCCTCCAATCCTTTCCGGATTCGCAGATCCCCCCGAGCGCGATCCGAATGATGCGCCGGCTGGATGGGTCGGAGGAATTGAATGGCATCCCTGGGGTGGAAAACGTTGGATCTCCTCATTGGACATCTTCCCAGACCGCATCGAAATAGAGCGGGACGGCCTCTTCGCTTCCAAGACCTTCTCGTTTCCGCGGGGATCGATTCTGCAGATCCACTGGCGCC